>JAGBGB010000202.1 GCA_017936205.1 Oscillospiraceae bacterium | reverse complement strand
GCTTTTCTCGTGGGATAATGCTCTAAGTACAAATTCTGTTCTCATCTGGTTTACAGTCCTTTTATTCCACGGCATACTCTTCATTCCTCTCTGTAAAGTATGCCTTTATTATATCAGAAACTGTATACCATGTAATTACCTCATGTGTATACCATCTTACTACACCAAACACATTGCGCGTCCGACAACCGCCAAGAATTGGTGGTTGTGAAAAATGTTTCGATTTGTGGAGAAATTATATCATTTTCGATGGTTTTTGTGTTCATGCCGTTCCGTCATGAACCGGACGCGCAATGCGCGCCCCTACGAAGGGGTAAATCAAACTGTGCGATAAATCGGAATTTCGCTAAGGGGGCGGAGGGGACTGACTCGGCGTGGGCGGGAGTCAGTCCCCGATTTTTGGCTTATTCTGTGGGGCGGGAGGCTTTCTGTTCCTTGATCCACTGCTCACGCTTGCTCAGGGGCAGCTCTTTGCCGCACCAGGGGCAGTAGCCGATGGTCATGTAGGAGAAGCCGTCGGTGGTGGTAAAGGGTATGCCGTATTCTTCGAATACGGGATGATAAAACAGCAGGCTTCTCTCCATGCTGACACTTTTGCGCAGATTCTCGCAGCAATAGTTGGGTTGCTTGTCCATTATGGATACCTCGTTTCTTTTAATTTCTGCACAGCTGCTTTGAGGGCGGTGCATCCTGTACTGTCTATACTGTACTGGAAGGCGGAGGATCTGTCAAGGAGGAATCTGTTGATTTTCATAAAAACTGTAGGAGAAATGGATTTATTTACATATTCCGACTGTACGATTGCACAAAAATAATCGAATACGACAAATATATACTTGATTTTCTGTGCAAGCTGTGGTATGATCCTTCCTGTCAGGGGTAGCCTGACGGAAAGGACGATGGAAAATGTTGACTGTCCAAGCATTGTTTGACCTAAGATATACCTTAGCTGCGGACTATTTGTCTCACTTTACCTACCCGTGGCAGGCACTGAAGGGTATCAAGGACCTGATCCTATCTCTGGGATCAGAGCTGAACCGTGAGGAGTATATGGAATTGGCTCCTCAGGTCTGGGTCCATTACACAGCTGTGATCGCGCCCACTGCTCATCTGGGTGGACCCTGTATCATTGGAGCACATACAGAGGTGCGACACTGTGCATTCATTCGTGGTAGTGCCTTGATCGGAGAGTACTGCGTGGTTGGCAATTCTACAGAGCTGAAGAATGTGATCCTTTTTGATCGGGTGCAGGTTCCTCATTTCAATTATGTGGGGGACAGCATTCTGGGCTATCGTGCCCATATGGGTGCCGGAGCGGTGACTTCCAATGTGAAATCCGATAAAAGCCCCGTGCAGATTAAGGGGGAAGGTACCATTGATACCGGTCTGAAGAAGCTGGGAGCCATGGTTGGGGATTACGGAGAGATCGGATGCAATTCCGTCCTGAATCCCGGCACGATCATTGGTCGCAATGGGACGGTGTATCCTACCTCCTGTGTTCGGGGTGTGGTTCCTGCCAACAGCATCTACAAGGGGGAGAATCGGATCGTACCTAAGAGAGAATGCAGCATCCTGGATTGGGGTGCTCTCTGTCTCATAGATCGGAAGGAGGATGTAAGACATGGGTAAGTATTTCGGCACCGATGGCTTCCGTGGGGAGGCGAATGTAACTCTGACAGCAGACCATGCCTACAAGGTAGGACGTTTTTTAGGTTGGTATTTTTCTGTGAAGCGACCTGTAGGGGAGACACCTGCGCGGATCCTGATCGCCAAGGATACTCGCCGTTCTTCTTATATGTTTGAGTACACTCTGGCAGCCGGGATCACCGCCTCCGGGGCAGATGCCTATCTGCTCCATGTGACTACCACACCCTCTGTGGCATATGTGACACGGACAGAGGAATTCGACTGCGGTGTGATGATCTCTGCCAGCCATAATCCCTTCTATGACAACGGAATCAAGCTGCTCAATGCGCAGGGAGAGAAAATGGACGAGGAGACCATCTCTTATATTGAGCAGTATTTAGATGGAGACTTAGAGCTCTTCGGGGCACGGTATGAGGAGCTTCCCTTTGCCACAGGGGAGCGGATCGGCAGAACCGTTGACTATGTATCCGGTCGAAATCGCTATGTGGGCTATTTGATCAGCCTGGCTCTGTATTCCTTCAAGGGCATCAAGGTGGGGCTGGATTGCGCCAACGGTGCGGCGTGGAATATTGCCAAATCTGTATTTGATGCATTAGGCGCCAAGACCTACGTGATCAATGCAGAGCCCGATGGCACCAACATCAATCGGGAGGCAGGCTCTACCCATATTGAGAAGCTGCAGAAGCTGGTCGTGGAGCAGGGCTTGGATGTAGGCTTTGCCTATGACGGCGATGCAGACCGCTGCCTCTGTGTAGACGAACGGGGACAGGTGGTGAACGGGGATCACATCCTGTATATCTTAGGGAAGTATATGCAGGAACGGGGGCAGCTTGCCAATAACACCGTGGTTACAACGGTCATGTCCAACTTTGGGCTCTATAAGGCTCTGGATGCAGAAGGCATCGGCTATGCCAAGACGCAGGTTGGGGACAAATATGTGTATGAGCATATGGTGCAGCACGGTTGTCGCTTAGGTGGGGAGCAGTCCGGTCATATTATCATTAACAAATACGCTACCACCGGAGATGGGATCCTGACCAGCCTGAAGATCATGGAGGTCATGCTCGCAAAGAAGAAGCGCCTTTCTCAGCTCTGCGAGGGCTTCACCCTCTATCCTCAGGTGCTGAAGAATGTTCGAGTCCACTCTAAGCCCGAGGCGCAGAAGGACCCGGAGGTGCAGAAAGCGGTACAGACTGTTGCGGAGGCTTTAGGGGATACAGGGCGGATCTTGGTACGGGAATCCGGCACAGAGCCTGTGATCCGTGTTATGGTGGAGGCTTCTGACAAGGAGCTGTGCCGCAAATATGTGGACAGTGTGATCGATGTGATCTGTGCCCGCGGTCACGCCAGAGTATAGTTGGTGGAGTGTATAATATAGCATTATTTACAGAATGAGCTATGAGCAGAATTCACAATAGATAGAAATGTTAAATTACATAATTGCTTATCTTTGTAAAAAATAACGAGGAGCCTTAAAAAGAGCTGAAATTACCTTGAAAGCACAGGGAGTAAATGGTACAATAAACAAGGGCACACATGGAACGGACGAAGGCGGAAGTCCCCTGTGTGCCTGATTTTTTATTTTAAGGAGGAATTACCATGAAGAAAAGCAGAATTCTTTCTTGGCTGCTGATCGTTGCAATGGTATTCTCTCTGCTGCCTGCAGTGTCCTTTGCTGAAGGGGAAAGCACCCTCTGGAAAAAGGTCAGCCTTGCAGAGATCCAGCCGAGTGATACCGTAGCCATCACCATGACCAAGGAAGGAACCACCTATGCCCTGCCCACAGTTGGAGCAGGCAGCAGCGGACAGCCTCTGGCTGTAGTTGCCACAACAGACGGAGAGGTTCTGAGCACTGCCGGTGCTGCCGAAGATTTCGGCTGGACTATCGAGGCTGTTGAGGGTGGATACAACATTCATGCCGCAAATGGGCAGTTATATATTGTCACCGGCAATAACTGTGTCCGTATCGGTGAGACTGCAGCGGTCTGGACGCTCCATGAGGGCGGCTATCTGACCACTGCCGATCCTGATGGGAATGCCAGATATTTGGGTGTCTATGCAGGAGCAACTCCCGACTGGAGAGCCTACAAGACCTATGATACCGGGAACATTGCCGGAGAGACCCTGAACTTCTGGATCTCTGCCGATGGTATCGAGCCTCCGGAGACCACGGTTCCCACCGAACCCGATCCTACGGAGCCTCCCACAACTCCCGATCCTACGGAGCCTCCTACAGTTCCCGACCCTACGGAGCCTCCTACAGAGCCGGAAGGGGAACTGGCCGATCTGATCACTGAGATTGAGAATGGACAGAGCGTATACATCTACAATCCCAGAAATAAGGCCGTTCTGACTGCGCAGGCAAGCGGAACCCAGTTGGCTTCTATTGCCGGAACTGTAGAGAATGACCAGCTTCTGGTTGCTGAGGGTATGGAGGCTGTGACTCTGAGCGTGGATGCCGATGGCTATTATAGCTTCCAAAATGCTGCGGGAGAGTTCCTGACCTTCGGCGGCTCTGCCAATCAGCTTACCTTCGAGGCAGCAGAGTCCGATGGTAGTCTCTGGGCAGTAGAAGCAGCAGAGGGCGGCTTCTTCGTTAAGAGTGTCAGTAATTCTGCCATGGCTCTGGAATACTACAAGGGCAACTTCACGGTTTACAGCTTCCAGAGCTATAATTCCGGCGCATATCTCATGCAGTTCTTTGCGGCAAACGTCGGTGGCTTCACGGATACCCTGACCGCCGGGGATCGTGTGGTTATTTATAATCCTACCCATAGCATGGGCTTGTCCTCTAATATCGTGGATGCAGAGAAGAATCAGGATCTGGCAGGTACAGAGCTGGTGCTTTCCAACGACAGCCTCTCCGGCTTCGGTGAGGAGCACATCTGGACTGTTGGCGTCAACGAGGATGGAACCTACAGCTTCACCACTGCAGCCGGTCAGAAGCTGGCAGTTGTGAACCGCACCCATCTGGGCTTCAGCGAGGAGAATGCCGCATGGACTCTGGAGAAGTTAGATGGAAAGGAAGACGAGTTCTTCGTCAAGGGCCCCATCGGCACATATCTGGAATGGTACGCAGACAAGGGCTACTGGTCTGCATTCTACAATCCCACAGAGGAGCTGTATGCAGTCCGCTTCTATGTTGTAGGGGGCAATGTGACGCCCTCCAATACTGTAGCAACTCCTAAAGCCAGCCCCAGAAGCGGTGTGGTCGACTCCGGTACAGAGATCAGCTTTAGCTGTGCTACTGAGGGTGCAAGCATCCTCTACCGCATTGGGGAAGGAGAATGGGTGGAGTACACTGCTCCCATTGCCATTACCGAGGATACAGTCTTCACCGTCAAGGCTGTGAAGGAGGGCATGGAGGACAGCAAGGAAGTGACCTTCACCTATACCATCTATGTACCCCCCGTGCTGGGCGAGAAGCAGGCACAGCTTGTGACCGACGTATCCCAGTTGGCTTCCGGTGATCAGATCATCATCGTTACCAAGGACTTTGACTATTCTCTGGGTGTGACCCAGAAGGCAAATAACCGCGACTACGGTCAGGTCATTAAGGCATATGACCGCTGCAGTTATGACGAGGGCACGCAGATCATCACTCTGGAATCCGGTGTTGAGGCAAATACCTTCGCACTGTATGCCACCAACGGTGACTTCCCCGGCTACCTGTACGCCTCTACGGAAAGCGGCAACCTCCTGCGTACGCAGGAGGAGAAGGATATTAACGCATCCTTCACCATTACCATTGCATCCGACGGCACTGCTGCCATTGTCTCCAAGGCTGATAAGGGCTCCAACACCATCCGCTACAATACCGTAGGTATTTTCTCCTGCTACGGCGGAACCGGTCAGAAGCCTGTGTGCATCTATAAGCTGGACGGACAGGAACGCCCCGGTCTCCCTCAGGAGGGAGATGTGGTCGTGATCTACAACCAGTCTGCAAAGGGCGTTCTCTCCGGCATGGAAGGGGATATCAAGGATGTCAACACCTGCTTCGTCAAGGCTGCTGCTGCCAAGATCCTTGAAGGCAAGGCTGACTGCTCCAACGGTGCTCTGCTGTTCAAGGTGGAGAAGAATGGGGAATACTACCGCTTCTTCAACCCTTCCTTCGGCTATCTCTGCTCCACAGGTACGGGCAACAATGCCTTCTACACCATGACTGCTTCTGAGGATGCAGACTGGCTGTTGGAGGAATATAACGGTGGCTACACTCTGGGCAGCCGCACCGCAGCCTTCGAGGGCAACCGCCAGTTCCTGCAGTACTATTCCGAAGGCTTCACCACATGGGGTATGACGGAGGTCATAGACCGTGATATCTTCACCTACAGCTTCTATCCCTGCAGCAACGAGAAGATCACTGACGGTGTGGTCAATGAGCCCAAGGCTGTCTTCGGCAATCCCGGCACTGCCTATGCAGGGCAGAAGTATCTGCTCCGCTTTACCGTTGAGGCTCTCTTCGGCATCAAGGAGCTCCATGTATTCCTTGGAGAAACAGAACTGGAGAGCACCTTCTCCAATGGACGCTATTCCGTGATCATTCCTGCTGATCTGGTAGCAGGTGAGTCCCTGACTGTTACGGTCAAGGGTCTGGATAACAAGGGTGTCGCCATTGAGTCCTCTGTCGTCATTGAGGTCAAGGACGAGCCCACCATTTCCGATGTAACCCCCATCC
The DNA here is from genome assembly GCA_017936205.1 of Oscillospiraceae bacterium. Taxonomy (GTDB): domain Bacteria; phylum Bacillota; class Clostridia; order Oscillospirales; family Oscillospiraceae; genus JAZOXB01. The sequence goes on along the minus strand of JAGBGB010000202.1, from coordinate 5,077 downwards.
CCAATGCACAGACTAAGGACGACAAGCGTCCTGTAATCTCTGCTAAGCTGAGCAATACAGGTGAGAACCCCACCATTGTTCTGACTGTCAACGGCGAGACGGTAGAAGCTGCTTATGCCGACAGCGTGGTCAGCTATCAGCCTGCTGAACCTATGGAGGACGGCAGCGTCAGTGTTTCCCTTACCGTCACTCGTGCAGACGGGAAGGTTGCGACCAAGAGCTGGAGCTTCACCGTCGGTGAGGCAAAGTATCAGCTCCTCTACGGTCAGCTCCATGCTCATACCGGATACTCCGACGGTGCAGGTACTCTGGACAGCGCATTGGAGTATATTGCGGATCTGCCTGAGGACGCAAATGTAGACTTCGTGGCATTTACTGACCACTCTAACTACTTCGATACCTCTGCTGAACCGAACCCGGAGGCAGCTCTCTTCGACGCATCCCTGTGTACTCCTGCTTCCTACGCGCTGTGGAATACCTACAAGACCTCCATGGCTGACTTCAATGCAAGTCATGATAATATCATTGCTATCCCCGGCTTCGAAATGACTTGGTCAGGAGGCCCCGGACACATGAACACCTTCGTCACCGAGGGTATCGTTTCCCGGAACAACAAGACCCTGAACAACAAGAGTGCAGATGCAGGTATGCGTGCTTACTATGACCTGATCAGCACCGATGCCGGCGTGGATTCTATTACCCAACTCAATCACCCGGGAACGATGTTCGGCAATTTTGCCAACTTTGCATATTGGAATCCCTTGGCAGATACCCGTGTCTATCTGGTCGAGGTTGGTAACGGTGAAGGCCCCATCCATGGTGGCGGCTACTATCCCAGCTATGACCAGTACACTCTGGCTCTGGATAAGGGTTGGCACATTGCTCCCACCAACAATCAGGACAACCATAAGGCAAAGTGGGGCAACGGCAATGAGGCTCGTGATGTTATTCTGGCTGAGAGCTTCTCTGAAGAAGCCATTTATGAAGCCATCCGTAACTACCGTGTCTATGCAACGGAGGATCGAAATCTGGAGCTGTCCTACATGGTCAATGATCTGCCTATGGGTACTATCATTGAGACCGTTCCCGGCAAGCTGAGCTTTGCAATTTCTATGTATGATCCCGACAGCAGCGACAGCATAGTGAGAGTAGAGCTGATCGTCAACTCCGGCAAGGTCGCCTACACTTGGGACAATGCTGAGGAGCTGGCAAGTGGCACCTTGACCGCAGAGCTGGATCCCGAGTATTCCTACTACTATGTCCGTGTGACCCAGGCTGATAAGGATCTTGCTGTTACCGCTCCCATTTGGGTAGGCGAGAGCCTGAAGCTGGGCGCTCGTGAGACCGTAGCCAGCACCGCTACTCCCGTAGTAGGGGAAGAGCTGACCCTGTCCACCACCTTCTATAACGAAGAAACCGCTGATGCTGTGATTAAGAATGTGGTCTACACCACCAACGGCAACGAGGTGCTCTATGTGGACAACAACTCCTACGATCTGTCTGCTCTCAGTGAGAAGACCTTGACATGGAACTATGTTCCCACTGCTGCAAAGCTCCTGACCATTACTGTGACCGCAGTAGTGGAATATGAGGGCAAGGACTACACCTTCTCCACCTCCGTGGAGCTGGATGTGCAGTCTGTGGAGGATATCTGCTATGTAGGCATCGATGCCTCCCACGCAAACGAGTATGTGACCGGCTACAACAAGGATCTGATCAAGAACTTTGTAAGTCTTGCAACTGCGTCCTCTATCCGCACCCAGATCCTCAATGATTCTGCGGCTCTGATCGCTGCTTGTAACAACGAGGACTACAATGCGCTGGTTATCACTGCTCCTTCCCGTCGTCAGGGTGAAGCAAAGGATTATTCCGAAGAAGAGCTGGCGGCTCTGGCGGCCTTCCATAACAGAGGCGGCATGCTGATCATCACCGGTGGTGGTGACAGCAATGACAAGATAGAGCCCCATACCGCAGCTACCCAGAATCGCCTGTTAGAGGCTCTGAGTTCCTCTCTCCGTCTCCACGATGACGGAACCTATGAGGATACCTCCTACGGCCTCAGCTTCGGTTCCTATGGTCAGGATCCTCTGACTGAAGGATTGGATCAGCCCATTAGCTACTACGGCGGTTCTACCGTCTATGCAGTAGATGAAGCAGGACAGGCAACACAGAGCTTCCCGGCAGGGGTATCTCCCATCCTCTTTGCCAATGCAGAGACCATCTCCAAGGATGCAGACAATGACGGCAAGGGCGGCAGCGATTCTGTGAAGTATTCCTACGATACAGAAGACACTCGTCTGCTGGTCATGGCAGTGGAACGCTTTGCTGACAAGGGCATGATTCTTGTAGCAGGTGCTTCCTTCATGAACGACTACGACCTGAAGATCCCTGCAGAGACCGGAAACAATGCCTTCTGTGAAGTCCTTTTTGGGGCTATGAAGCCTGTAAGGGTCACTCCTATTTCCGAGGTTCGTGCCCAGACAGAGGAAGGCTACAAGTTCACCATTGAGGGCGTAGTGACCTCCAACGCTTCCGGCTACGACAAGACCACCGCCTTCTTCGACTGCATCTATGTGCAGGACGAGACCGCAGGCATCAACTGCTTCCCTGTTGCCGGGGATTACAAGTTAGGCGATGTGCTCCGTGTTACCGGTCAGACCGAAGCCTATCAGGGCGAGCCTGAGCTTCAGGTTCAGACTGTAGAGAAGCTGGGCGAGACCGAGCCCGTAGAGCCTAAGAAGATCACCGCCGCACAGCTCAACGACCGCTCCGTAGAAGGTATGCTGGTCAGCCTCGAAGGTGTGGTCACTGAGATCACCGAGGCCAGCGGTCTGGTAGAGTCCATCTACATTAAGGACGAAGAGGGCACGGTTGCCCGTATCTTCATCGATGGCTATATTACTATGGATAAGGTCATCGAGAACTTGAAGGTTAAGGCTGTGGTAACTGCCATTGGTCTGGCTTCCTACGACAATACCTATGCAATTTCCCATGACAGCTACGCACGACTCCGTGTCCGTGACCGTGGAGAAGTGGTCGTCACTGCCGCAGCTTGGGAGCCGGAATTCCCCTTCACCGATGTGCCTGAGAATCTGTGGTACCGTGAGGCTGTGGAATATGTCTTCGAGAATGGCTTGATGAACGGTATGAACGATAGCACCTTCGCACCGGATAAGACTCTGAACCGCGCTATGGTAGTGACCATTCTGTACCGCATTGCAGGCTCTCCCGAGGTCAGCGGAAGCACTGTCTTTACCGATGTAGCTGAGGGGCTGTGGTATGCCGATGCTGTGCAGTGGGGCTATGAGAACGGTGTGGTCAAGGGTGTAAGCGAGGATCGCTTCGCACCGGATCAGGCTGTGACCCGTGAGCAGATGGTTACCTTCCTGTACCGCTACGCAAAGCTGGCAGGCTATGATGTAAGTGCCGCTGAGAAGACGGATCTGTCCGGCTTCGAGGATGCTGCTTCCATCAGCGGCTACGCAGCCGATGCTTTTGCATGGGCAGTAGGTGAGGGCATTGTCAATGGTGTCCGTGAAACTATTCTGGCGCCTCAGAACACTGCAACCAGAGGTCAGATGGCGAAAATCATTATGGAATATGACCGACTGATCAAGTAAACACCCGAATTACCGGGGGCTGTCTCACTTTCGCAGTGAGGCAGCCCCTTTCCTGTTGTATCGAAAAATGGATTTTTTTTGTATCTCAGGCTATTGTATATGGGAGAAAAATTCGGTATAATAAAAATGTATCACCTTATTGCAGATAGATCATTCTATACAAAGGGAGCGGTAAAAATGAAGCTTGAGAACCCAAAGAACCGTATATCCTGTGAACATATTTTAGAGGCGCTGAGACCTTCTATGGAGGCTCTTGCACCGGAGCCCTCGGAGGGCTGGCTTCCCTGTATCTATGCCTCCCTGTGCAATGGCTTGTTCCCCGATGGAGACTATATCCATCCGAGCTCACAGGTGCAGCAGGCTGTGGATCTGTATGTGAAGAGTCTGGAAGAAGCTCTGGAGACGAAGAAGGAGGGCTTTGACCCGCTGACGGATCTGCTGCCTGTGGACCCGTCTCTGTGCGGCAGCAGTCGGGTCAGGGAGGAGTATCCTCTCTTCCGTGCAGCTCTGGAGCAGTCCCACTTCCTTGCCATGCTGTATCTGGGACGGGAGCTTATGCCCTTCGATGCAGCCTCTCACACCATTGGTGTGCGGAATGTGGCAGTCCACGGAGCCCTCCTTGCACGACGGGCAGGCTTGCCTGTAGATGTGCCTCTGGTGGAGGCCGCTGCTCTGTGTCACGATATCGGAAAATTCGCTTGCCGTGGAGAGGATGCCAAGCGGATCCCTTATTTACACTATTATTATACCTTCCAGTGGCTGTCGGAACGGGGCATGGAGAAGATCGCCCATGTTTCTGCCAATCATTCCACTTGGGATCTGGAATTTGAGAATCTGCCCATAGAATCCTTACTGCTGATCTATGCGGACTTCCGTGTACGGGGAACCAGAGAGAATGGTCGTGAGGTGGTTCGGATCTATTCTCTGGCACAGGCCTATGAGATGATCATGAGCAAGCTGGCAGATGTAACTCCTGCCAAGCTGCGACGTTACCGTTTGGTCTATAGTAAGCTCCGTGATTTTGAGCGGTTCCTGCTGTCCAAGGGAATTCAACCGGAGTTCGATGTCCACGCACCTGTGGCTGTGGAGGAGACGGATGCAGCTCTGCTGTCTCAGGCACAGGCTGTAGATGCCATACGGGAGCTGACCTTTGATAACAATGTGAAGCTGATGCATATGATCAGCACAGATGCCTCCTTTGATCTGCTTTTAGAGCAGGCAAGGGGCGAGAAGACGGATCAGCGGATCCGTACCTATTTGCGGCTTTTTGACGAGTACAATACCTATATGACCCGCAGCAATAAGCAGAAACTACTGGCATTCCTCTATGAGCTACTGATGCACCCGGAGGGAGATGTGCGACGGATCGCAGGCTCCATCATGGGTAAGATCCTTGCCAACAGTGGTCCCAAATACCGCAAAGAGCTGCCAACGGCGGCTCCCAGTACCGCTATGGC
>JAGBGB010000201.1 GCA_017936205.1 Oscillospiraceae bacterium | reverse complement strand
CCATTTTATTGCAGGATGAATATCCTGCACCGCCTATGGCGGCAAGAACAGTATTACAGGTTATTTCTTGGCGGCTTTGCCGCCATGCCGCTTACCAGCGGCATAATAAAACGGTTCATCCGTTTTATTAGAAATAAGTATAAAACTACAAAAAGGATGTTACATACGGCGAACCAGAGTTTGCACATTACCGTCCTTGTCCCTTGCAAAGGTGACCATGGACCAATTTCTGGGACAATCCTCCAAACGCTCACAGCTCTGCAGCTCCGAGGGTACAACGGACAGGATCTCCGTCGCAGAGGGAGCACCGCCGTAATGAACAGAAAAACGAGCCGCTTCCATACGGTAAATATCCGCAGCCAGATCCCCAAAGGGCAGCTTGGCAAACCGCTTAGCGAAGGTTCCTCGCTTTACGATCTCGCAGATCTTATGGTGGTCTGTGGGAAATTCGGAGCCATAGAGAATATCCCTATGATCCTCTACAAAGTCCAGATAGAATTGAAGCTTCTTCTCTCGTTCGTACTGATCACTATAGTACAAGTAAACCGGCTTGAGAATATGGAACACACTGAGGAACAGGGTGAAATATGCCAGCTTACTACGCAACGCCGTAGGATACTCCCGACACTGGAGGAATAGACGAGGATGTGCTTGGATCAAATCCGCATTTTCCTCGAAGCCGATCTCTCCCGCCTGATCGGACTGGGTCACAGCAGGAACCAGACGATCTCGGTATTCCTCGCCCAGAGCCGTTCCGGGAAGGAAAGCACACAGGTGTGCCTGCACCTGCACATTCTTCATTCTGATCAGATCGATCATCAGTGTAAGGGTCAGGGACATATCCTCCTCCGTCTCCTCCGGGAAACCGTAGATAAAGGAGGTAACGACTCTTACATTCCGTGAGGTAATGAAGCGGATCAGAGGCAGAAGTCCCTCTAACTTCAGATTCTTATTGACCAGCTTCTGCATACGAGGAGAGCCGGTTTCAATACCCAGATAGATCCACTTCATGCCGGAATCCGCCATGATTTGGATCAATTCCTCATCAATGCAGTCGGAACGAGCACTGCAGTTCCAGCTGACCTTACACTCCAGCTCACGGATCATGCGGCAGATCTCCTTCACCTGAGCCTTATTCATAGTGAACATATCGTGCTCGAAGGCGAAGTAGGTCACACCGAATTTGTCATGGAAGTATTTCAGCTCTTCTAAGATCCGCTCCGGGCTCTTCAGGCGGTACTTCCTGCCCCAGAAGGTCTTGGTGCTGCAATAGGTACAGCCGAAGGGGCAGCCACGGCCTACATCAATGGAGAAGCAGGTCTTGGGATCCACGGGGATCTCCTCACCGAAAATAGAGTAATCCGGAATGGGCAGAGTGTCCAGATCGGCGATCAGCTCCGGTCTGGGGTTCGCTCTGACCTCTGTCCCCTGCCGATACACCAGTCCCGCCACAGACAGATCCGGTTCCCCACAGAGCAAGGAGGAAAACAGAGGATAAACCGTAGTCTCCCCCTCCCCACGGCAGACGAAATCTACATAGGGGATCTCTTCCAGCGTTTCAACAGCAGTAATATCTGCCTGTGGGCCGCCGAAAACGATATAGCAGCCCAGTTCCTTCTTGATCCGTTCTGCCAAACGAAGCATAATGTGATAGCAGTCACATCGGGTATACAGGGATAGGATCCGAGGCTGCTTCTCAAGGATCATGGAAACCGCTTTTTCAAAAAATTCCTCATATCGATTAGGATCTCCGATGTGCGCAAAGGACAGGATCTCTGCGCCGATCCCCTTCTGGCGGAGGATGGTGGACAGGATCATGGTACCAAGGGATTCCTTCAGCACATTGGGATTGGCAGTGGGTGTAACAAACAGAACATCCATCATGTATATACCTCTCAAATTATGTATGGCGAACCAGTATCTTTACTGCACCACTCTGATCCCTGACATAGGTCACCATGTACCAGTTCCGCGGGCAGTCCTGCAGGGGAACACCGTGATCCAGATCCTTGGGAGAAATGCAGGAAAATTCTGTAGCAGAGCCTGCCTTCCCATGGATCACAGACTCCTTGGCTGCCCACAGGCGGTACGCATCGGCGATCCTGTCGGCACAGGGATCCTCTGAGAAACTCTTGGCAAAGGCATCATTCTCAAGGATACGGTGGAGCATTTCCTCCTGACTCAGCTCCGTATCCTCAAGGATGCTTCTGTTTTTCTCTGCAAAGTCCAGATACATTCGGATCAAATGCTCCTTGGGATACTTATCAGCAAGGTACAGATACACCCCTTGCATGGCCAGCATCACATCCAAGAAAACCGGGAAATGCTGCAGCTTGGTACGCAGCTCCGTGGTATATTCATTGAAGTACAAGAACAGCTCCGGATGTGCTTGGAACAGATCCGCACATTCTGACACACCCACAGCTCCCGTCATATCGGAATAGCTGGTGGTGGGGCTAAGCTGATCCTTATACTGCTCGAACAGTGCCGTTCCGGGCAGGAAGGCACAGCGGTGCATCTGCACACGAACCTTCCGCATACGGATCAGCTCCGTAACCAGTGCAAAGGTCTGGGATACATCCTCCTCGGTCTCCTCCGGGAAGCCGTAAATAAAGGAAGTCGTAACCTGAATATTCTTCGAGATCAAGTATTCCAAGCCTTCCGTGATCCCCTCTAAGCTGAGATTCTTGTTGATCAGCTTCTGCATACGGGGAGAGCCGGTCTCAATCCCCAGATAGATATGGTACAGACCTGCATCCACCATAATGTCGATCAGCTCCCTGTCGATGCAGTCCAAACGGGCACTGCAGTTCCAAGTGGCTTTAAACGGCAATTCCTTGATCAAACGGCAGGTCTCCATGACCAGCTTCTTATTCATGGTAAACATATCATGCTGGAACACAAAATGCCGTACACCGAAGCGATCATGATAGTATTGCAGCTCCTGAGCAATCCGAGCAGGGCTCTTCAGGCGGTACTTCCGCCCCCAGAAGGTCTTTGTGCTGCAATAGGTACAGCCAAAGGGGCAGCCACGACCTACATCAATGGGGAAAGCAAGCTTCGGATCGATCAGCGCATCCTCCGGGAAAATGGAATAATCCAGAAGAGGAATCGTATCCAGATCCTCCACCAATGCAGGTCTGGGGTTCATAACGATTTCTCCCTCTCGGCGGTACACCAATCCGGGGACAGACAGATCCGGCTCCCCACGGAGCAAGGATGAGAAGAAGGGATACACCGTAGTCTCCCCCTCTCCGCAGCAAATATAGTCCACATATGGGATCTGCTCCAGAGTCTGTCGGGCAATAATATCCGCCTGAGGACCACCGAATACCACAGGACAGCCCAGCTGTGCCTTAACAGCCTGAGCCATCTTCAGCATAATATGGTAGCAGTCACTGCGGGTATAGAAGGAAACGATCTTCGGCTTCTTTTCGCAGATCCGACGGATCCCCTCTGCAAGGAATGCAGGGAAATCATTGGGGTCCCCGAAGCCGGAGAAGGATAAAATATGGGATTCGATCCCTCGGCTCCGCAGAATGGTAGCAAGAAGCAGGGGGCCTACGGATTCCTTCAGAACATTCTTAGAATCCGTAGGAGTAATAAACACGACCTCTCTCATAGAAGTACCTCACACATATGATCAGCGATTCCATCGGGCTCGGCTCAAAACGTCTCCGCGCCAATGGCATTCTATCAGCTTATTATACAAAATCCATGTAGAAAAGTAAAGGAATTTTCCAAAAGATCCCGTTCTTTGTGAGAATTCCCCTTTTATTTCCCATGAGATACCAGCCACTGCAGCAGATCTGTATGCTCATAGGACCAGTCCCAGCAGTTGTGGCCTACACCGTGGAGTAGGATACATTCGGGATTGCCCCCGGCTTCCTTTATGGCGTCTACCATATGGAGGGTCTCCGACAGAGGAACAGTATCATCTGCATCTCCGTGATAGGTTCTGACCGGGAGCTCTGCCAGCCGCCATGCTCTCCAAGGAGTCCCACCACCGCAAACAGGGGCAATGGCAGCGAATTCCGAAGTATAGCTCATAGCCAGCTCCCATGTGGCATAGCCCCCCATGCTCATTCCCGTAACGCATACATTCATGGGGTCTACCGCAGCCTCCCCGTCTCGGATCAGGCGGATCAGCTCCATGACCTCATGGATCACCGTATTCCAGATAATATCCCGACTGGCAAGCTGGGGCGCCAGCACAATGGCACGGATGGGCATACCCTTATCCAAATACTTGGGGACACCCATGACCTTAATATCCTCAATATTCGTGCCCCGTTCCCCTGCTCCGTGGAGGGCTACTACTAAGGGCAGCTTCTCCCCTTCCTGCAGATCCGAGGGCTTGGCTAAAATATACTGTAAGGAAAAGGAGGGCTTCTCCTTAGAGCGGAAGGTCAAAACCTCTTGCATAAATTGTGTCATTTCAGCATCTCCATTTCTTTTTTAAATTCCTTCAGAACCGCTCTCAGCTCCTCCACCTCCTGCTCCGTGGTAGCCCAGCTGGCAGCCAGACGGATCACACAGCACTCCGAGTCCAGCCGCTCCCAGAAGCTGAAGCGGAGATGAGTTGATAGAACATTCCTCTGATCCATGGTCAGAACGATAAAAATCTGATTGGAAACCAGAGGCATATGCAGGGTAAAGCCCGCCTCTACGAAGACATCCCGAAGCTTCTCAGCCATAGCCATAGCATGTTGGCTGATCTTTAGATACAGATCATCCGTAAACAGGGTATCAAACTGAACACCGATCAAGCGACCCTTGGCAAGCATCGCACCACGCTGCTTGACCTTGGTCAAAAACTGCTTAGGTGCTCCAAAGGGGAACACCAGAGCCTCTCCGCAGAGGGCTCCTACCTTGGTGCCACCGATATAGAAGGCATCACACAGCCGAGCCAAATCGGGCAAACTCACATCATTGCAGGCAGAAGCCAAGCCATAGCCAAGTCTGGCACCGTCAATATACAGCCGAAGCCCGAAGGCATCGCAGATGTTGCGAATATCCATCAGCTCCTCAAGGGAGTACAGAGTCCCGTACTCCGTAGGCTGGGACAAGTACACCATACCGGGGAACACCAGATGATCCCGATTCTGATCCATACTGAACTCCGTCAGCCATGCACTCAGATCCCGTGCACTGATCTTCCCCTCCTTCTGAGGCAGTTCAAGAACCTTATGACCACTGTATTCGATGGCACCTGCCTCATGACAGGCAATGTGTCCGGTAGCAGCTGCCAGTACACCCTCATGGGAATCCAGCAGGGTGCTGATCACAAGCTGGTTCGTCTGGGTGCCTCCGGCAATAAAAAACACCTCCGCCTTAGGGCACTCACAAGCCCTCCTGATCTTCTCTGCAGCCCTGCGACTGTAAGAGTCAGCCCCATAGCCCGGTTCCCTCTCATAATTACTTGCAACCAAAGCCTGCAGGATCCGCTCATGACAGCCCTGAATATAATCACTCTCAAAAGACAGCATATGATCCTCCTTTTCTTCAAAAAACAATCATCCAAATTCCGATTTTCCGCACCATTCGTAGGGGCGCGCATTGCGCGTCCGGTTCATGGCGGAACGGCATGAACTCCAAAACCACCGAAAATAATGTATTTCCCAAAAAATCGAAACATTTTTCACAACCACCAATTCTTGGCGGTTGTCGGACGCGCAATGCGCGCCCCTACGAATGGTACGATAAATCGGAATTTACTGCATCATAATCATCATATCACGCATTGGCATAAAATACAAGAAAAAAGCTGATTTTCTCTTTATAAGGACAAAAGGACCCTCTGCCGTAGGGGTATTCCCATGGCAGAGGGCGATGATTATTCTGAAATTCGAACATATCCGCAGTCCTCGATCAGCTCTTGCCCCTCTGAGGAAAGGAGCAAGTCGATGAGCTTCGGAACATTGGGATTTGGATTATCGGCACGATAGATCGCATAGAACTGTGCAATGACGGGATAACTGCCGTTGCGTATATTCTCCCCAGAGGGTTCTACGCCATTGAGGGCAAGCATTTTGACTTTCTCATTGCCCACAATGCCGTCCATATAATAGCGGAAGGAAAAGCCGATGGACCCTCCGAAAGCTGCCAAAGGGAATTTTTCCGCAATTTCTCGCCCCGCCATAAAGCTGTCCATAGCAGACTGACTTCCGCTGCCGGACAGACGGGTCACGGGATTTATGGGACGGTCAGGGCCTCCAAGCTCCTTCCAGCTTTTATACTCCCCTCCATAGATCCCACGGATCTGCTCCACTGTCAGAGAATCCACGGGATTCTTCTCATTAACGAAGAATACGAAGGCTTCCAGGCCAATGGGAACATAGATCAGCTCCACGCCCTTGTCTTCTGCATATTGCTTCTGTGCCTCTGAGGGTGCGGCACAGAAGAGAATGTCCGTTGTGCCGTCTACAATAGCTTCATAGCCTCGGACGGTGTTCTTATACTGCATTTTACTGTCGGGGGCAAAGTTTTCTCCATAATAATTGTCATCGGAGAAGCTGCCACCCTCATAGGTCACAGAGCCCTTAGGATACACGCTATGGATCACAGAGGCATACACCGGAACCAGTGCCGCAGCACCGTCCAGCACAGGCAGCTCCCCCTCCAAGCGGAAGTCCGTTTGGATCAGAGCCAGATCCGATCCCGATTCATGGGGCAGATACTGTCCCACATCGATCATCTTTGCCGCATCCGTACCGCTGAAGTTATTGGATAATCTGCAAGTCAGGAACCCATAGATCAGCCCATTGACAGATGCAAATAACAGTAGTAGGGCAAGCAGTGCCCCAAGCTGTTTGATCAAGGTTCTTCTCATACTCACCACGGCTCCTCTGCAATAAATCGAATGATAGAGCAGCGTTCATAGGCATCCGCAGCATATAGCAGGTGGAAAACCGTCCCCAGAATTCCCAGGATCAGTACGCATAGAATCAAACAACGAAAGGTCTTCTCCTTCATAGCACTCACCTCACATAAAGGTAACAGAGCTCCCTACGATCTCTGTGATTCCCCAGAGCACAAGGGGCACGAACACCAGCAGCGAGCCGGAGCAGATCAAATGGAAGCGGTGCCGCTTCTGATCCTCTTTCAAGGATTCCCAAGTAGGATGATTTTTGCAGGCAAAGTGCCCCCTGCAGGCAGCAATTAGGGAAATGATAAAGTAGATAGAAAAAGCAATCACCGACAGTGGAATACACAAAACAGCCACAACGAATAACGCAAATAAATTCATCGCACACCTCACATGAAAGAAATCGAGTTCCCTACGATCACACCCAGACCCACGACCACAAGAGGGATCAGGATCAGCAGCACCAAAGAGCAAATCAGACGGAATCGATTCCGCTTCCACTTCTCTCTCAGGACCTCAGAGTCCGGATATAGGGAATGCTCCTTCCAACTCCTGTGGGTTTGGATCCCATAGTGTATCACGCAGGAAAGAGCCACAATGGGCACTCCCCCCAGAAGCAGGGCCATAGCAAACAACAGCAGCAGTGCAGCCATTCTTATACCTCCCTTCAGTATTGTATACTATAAAAATAGCACAACAAGCCATAAATGTCAAGGATTCCTTCTCATTCCCACTGTCGAAATCAAATCCGACATAGGCTCATGATACATAAAGCTTAATTACAAATACTTATTAAGCAAATACACAAGAAATCCCGCACCGAAGCATTGAAGCAGATCCCGCAGGGAGCTCTGTGGCTTTTTACTGACTCTTCCAACTGCCAACAAAACAAAGGGTCTGCCGAATTCCTCCATAGTGCTGTAAACAGATGCCAGAATGCTTGCAGGGATCTGGACAGTACAGAGGAGAACAGAAAGGATAAAAAGCATCGGTTGCAGCCCCTTGACATAGCCCAAACTAAGAGCAAGCACCGAGAACACAGCCGAAGACAGAAGATACAGAGCATTCACAGGATACAGGATCCCCAGCGACCGTTCCTTATGGATTGCTTCATAGAACCAGAAATTCCGGAAGCCCTTTTTCTTTTTCCGAATATAGCTCTTGCTCATTTTGCAAAGCCTGAAATAGTCATTCGCTCCACAACGAAACAGGAACAGCATCAGCAGATTATACATAACGATCACAATGCACATGGTATAGAACACAACCATCTGTCTCCTTTCTGCAAAGCATAAATTCTGTATTAGGCTATCACCTTTCGTAAGCTTACTACCCAATATGGTATTGCTCGCAAGCAAAAGACTGCACCGT
>JAGBGB010000200.1 GCA_017936205.1 Oscillospiraceae bacterium | reverse complement strand
GGTTTTTGTATTCATGCCGTTCCGCCATGAACCGGACGCGCAATGCGCGCCCCTACGAATGGTGCGGAAAATTGGAATTTGAGGAGGGCTGTCCCGGTGTGATTTGCGGGACAGCCCTCTGTGAGAGTTGTATTAGCTTTGGAAGTAAGTCTTGGCGCTGTCGGAGTAGGCGAAGATGGCCTTGCAGAGAGTGCCAAGAGCGCCGGTCTTGTTGGCTCCGTAGGTGTCGGGACTATATTGCAGGGTGCAGGATACCGGGGTATCCCCTGCGTAGATCTGCGCAGACAGGACGCAGCGAAGCTCTGCTGCAAGGAGCCCATCAAAGGAGAAGGCATAGAGCTGTCCCTCCGGCTGATACAGCTCTGCATCCCGAACCGTGGCTGTAAGCTGCTGACCGTTGATTCCCTCATAACGGACTCTCAGATTCAGATCCTGCAGCTCACCTGTGTATCCATCCAGGCGGAATACATATTTTACAGCCACCTTGGATTCCAAATTCAGGGACTTCCCTGCCCATGCTACGGTGGGCTGCTGCAAATCGTTCAGAACCGTATTGGTGCTGCCGAAGGTCAGATCGTCCATATTGCTGAGGTAGCTTCTGTGCGTCTGGGTCATAGCGGCATCTACCAAGGCATCTGTACGGTAGCTCTTGAAAATCTGGGCACAGGAGCCGTAGCGCAGAAGCTCGGAGCACAGGTTTTTCAGCTCTTGCTCTGCCCCATCCTTATTCAGCTGGGAATAGGCATAGGTTCCGATGCTGTACTCGTCTACGGGGGAACAATATGGCTGGCCGTCCTTGGTTCCATAGAGCACAGAGGAGATCCGATCATTCATCTGCACCGCTGTCAGTCCGTTCAGGGTGAAGTAGTAGTAATTCCCCTGCTCTACGGGCAGGAGCTTTAAGGTGCTTGTGCCTATGAGATCGTTTCCCTCGTAGGCTTCTACTTCTGCCAGCATATAAACGGTACTCAGATCAAATCCTGTGAGCAGGGATTTCGCCACAACGAGGTTCACGGAAATATCACTTGCAAGATTCAGGGTATGGTTGATCTTCAGGTCTGTGCCAAGGATCGGTTCCTTGATCTCAGGCTCTCCGCAGACACAGTAGCCCTCTTTATAGCTGTGAGCTTCTTCTGTCCTCAAATCGCAGCTCTTACAGCCTACGATATGGAAGGAAGCATTCTTAATGGTATAGACATACTGGTGCCCTGTGGGAGGGACGCTTGTTTGTGCCTTAATCACTGCTCCACAGGCGGAGCAATGACTGCCTTCTGTCTTTCCCTCTGCTGTGCAGGTGGGAGCCACCGCTGCATCCGTCACAGCAGTGTGCCCCTTGGGGGATACCGCCTCGGTTTTCGTGGTCTTGCAGGCGGTGCAGGTATAGGTTCTCAAGCCTTCTGCTGTACAAGTAGGCTGGGTGCTTAGGGTTCCCTTATCCCATGTATGCGCCTCACTCTTACTGTAGCCGCAGGCGCAACGGGCTGTATGCTTGCTTCCGTCTGCGGTCGTATAGGTAAAGCTGTGTGCAGTGGCATTATACTGTGCTGTGACCGTCAGGTTCGATGTAATATTCGACAAGCTCTGATCCCAGCCCTTGAAGGAATAGTGGCAGCTTTCGTCATAGGCTCTGGTAGGAGCTGCACCGCTATAGGTAGCGGTTTCTCCCTTCAGAACACCTACGGATTGGAGCAGGCTTCCGTCCCAGTTTTGGAACTTCACCGTATAATCCACGGAAGGAAGACCGGAACGAGGACCGATATAGATATAATCCACCACCAGCTTGCCGCCGTTGCTGCTCTTAATATGCTGGAAGCGGAGACCGAAGCACTCCATAATGTCGATGCCCTTAAACTTAGCTGTAGCAGGAGCCGTAAGGGTGACATACTGATCATCCACAACTGTCCACGTAGCACGGATATCATTGGCATAGGCTCTCACGCCATCCTGAATATAATAGTATTCCAGAACCACTCTGGGGGTCTTGCCTGTATCTGCCACGCAGTCCGTGGTCTTAAATCGGATCTGGAAGTAGTCTGTATCATTGGGCACATAGGCAAGGGGATAAATATCGTTCGTAGTCTGTCCCGTAAGGGTTCCGGAAGAGCGAGTTGTCTTCAGCCACGGTCCGTAGATCACATTCCCATTGGCTACACTGCCGCTGTAGCCCTCGGTCACATCTACGGAGATCACTCCTGCGGTATTGTCGATCGCCAGCTTGTCTGCACCGCCGTTATAGTGGGATGCCCAGTGGAGATAGCTCTTATAGTCATAGTTCCGATATTCGTAAACAGGATCCGCATAACGAAGTCTGGATGCGGTATCTGCCTTGAAGTCAAAGAAGAGACTGTTTTCTCTTTCCTTCCCGAAGTAGATATAGTCGATCGCCAGCTTGCCACCTGAGCTGCTGTAAATATGCTGGAAGCGGAAGGCAATATTGATGATCACATCCGCATTCTTGAATTGACTTGTCAGAGGAATGGTAAGGGTCTGGTAGACGCCGTCTGTGTAGCTATAGGCTGCGGACACATCTGTTGCGTAGCCAAATACTCCATCCTTCTTATAATGATAGGCAAGGACCACACGAGGCTCCTTCCCTGTATCGGTAACACAGTTGGTCAGCTTGAAGCGAATACGTAGGAACTGTGCCTGAGAAGGATCGTAGCTTAGGGCGTGATACTTGGCATCCTCCTCTGTATTGCCGGGATACACTCCGTAACGATTAGTGGTACGGAGCCATGGGCCATACATCAGATTCCCGTTCGCTGTGCTGCCACTGTATCCATCGGTCACATCCATGATCAGCTCTCCGCTGGTATTGTTGATGGTAAATGCCTTGGTCGAGCCGTTGTAGGTCGTAGACCAGAAGCCACGGACCCATGTGGAATGGGTATGGATGTCAAAATTCGTATACTGATAGGCTGAACTGTAGTAGTGGGGGCGATCCAAGGCATCGTTATCGAAGCCAAAGTACAGCTCCCCGTTCCCCGGCTCAGTTGCACCGCAAACACATTTGCCGTTCTTGTAGGTATGGGGCACTCGGCTCTTGGCGGAGCATTGAGTGCAAATGCGATAGTGGCTGTTGTCAATGGTGGGAGCATAGGTGTTGTCATAGCTGTGACGACAGTCCGTTGCTACCAGCAGAAGCCCCGTGGTAACAGGTCTCTCCCCCGTAGCATCCGAGGGAGAATTCCGAATGGTCAGAGCACCGGTGGTATTCCGTCGGCTGGCGTAGACTGCACTGCCGCCACCATCCAAGTTGATCGCTTCCACACAGCCCGCTGCATACATCAGCTCAGCCAACTCCATAAGGGTCATACCTACGGTATGACTCTGGCGACCATCTGCCACGAAGGTAATACAGGTTCCGTCTGCCTTCAAGCCAATGGCATTTCTGGGAGCCAAAACCTCGTCATTGTTCTTCACGGTTTTCCCGTTCTTCACAAGCCACTGCTTACCGGAGGCAGCCTCCTGCACATCATGATAGGGCTCGTTATAGGCGCGGATATCGAAGGTTCCATCCTTCAGAACCGCAAAATATGCCTCCGCATCATCCACATCCGGTCGCTGGATCAGATTCCCCTCTAAGATCAAGCACCCCCGTGGCTGGTTTATATCCATATTGAAGAAATCCGCATTGGTAGCAAAGAGCACATTCTCTCCTGTGGTCTTGGTATAATCCGCAGCTTGTGCCGTCATTTTTTTCGCACCGAAGGCAAGGGTCTTTGCCTTGCTTGCACGGGTGGAGGTCGTACTTCCGGAGGTGTAGTAATTGGGGAAGCTTGCCTTAAAGGTGACCTTCGCCGTAGGAGAGATGGTCGCCATAAAGCCTGCAATAGGATTGGCTCCGGCAGTATCTGTCAGCACAATGTGGGATTCTGTGACACCGGTAGTAATAGTATAATCCTTCTGGGATTGAATCTTTTTGTCAACCGGTGCAGCAAGAGCAGATGCCTTCTCCTCTCGTGGCGCAGTGGCAGCCAAAGTCGTGAGAGGAAGCAGCTGTAACAGCATCACCAGTGTCAGAATAACGGACAGAGTTTTCGTTCTCATAAAAGTTCCTCCTTCTGTATATTTCAAATATATGGTAGCATTTTTCACAGTCTCCGTCAAGGAAAAGATACCTGATTTTCACCATCAAAAAAATCTATGGTACACAAATACTCCCTTACAGAAGCTGTCTGCAAGGGAGTAAGGCAAATATAGCCCTGGGGATCAAAAGTGGAAGATCCCCTTCTCGAAGAAATAGAGAGCAAGGCAAGCATGCGCCAGCATCATGGCAGGAACCCCCATGGCAAAGCGAGCATACCGAGTCTTGTGATGGAAAAAATGCATGGCTAAATAGGCGCCAAAGCAGCCGCCCATCAGCGAGAGCCCCAAAAGCACCACTTCGGGTATACGCCAACGACGGCGTATGGCTTTCTTCTTATCTACACCGAATATTACAAAGGTCAATATACTCATAAGCAGGATATAGATCACATATTTATAGAACATCTGATGAAACCTCCGGAGGTCGAGTATGAAAAAAATTTTTGGATTCATCTTTTTCCTTACACTGATTTTACCATTATTTGGGTGCAATGTCAAGAAGGAAATTTCCAGAGAATGTATTTCTGACACCTTAGAGAATGTGGAGCTGCCGGGAATGTACATCGAATCAGACATTCCCCAGGGTGCCAGTCTAAGCATGAGTCGGGAGGATGGACGCTGTGCCGTCTTCACCCATGCAGACTATGAGATCATCCAAGAGATCTTCCGTGCAGACTCCTGGGATGGGGCATTTCAGCACATTACCGGTAGAAATAGCGAGGATCTGAAGCGATTCCTTGCAGGAAACTTCCCATATGAAAAATACCGCTGCACTTGGTCCGTAGTGGGAGAAGGAGGGACCCGCCTTTGCCAGAGCGTGATCCTGTATGACGGGCATTTCTATTATGCAGTCAGTGTAGACTGTGCCGCTGAAAAGACAAACGTCTACGAAGAAGTTTTTTCCGACCTCTTGTCCGGGGTGCATTTATGCGGTACATGATTGACTTTTGATACAATTGAGGGTAAAATAGATTCTAAGGATGTGATGCTATGAAGAAGAAACATATATTCCTGCTTCTTGGACTACTGATCCTCTTAGTGGGATTGATCATTGTGCTGTGCATAACCTTCATTGGTTTATACAGCAGTAGTCGGCAAGGAGCCCCCGAACACATTGTAACGCAACCACCGGATCATGAATTGGAGCAATTTCTTGTGGAGCAATGGCATTTCGACCATGCCGCTTATTTGGAAGATGAGAATACTCTCATTGGCTATCGAGCCCACGATATAAGCTATGAGCAGGCTCTGAAGGTCGGCGCTACCGTTTTTACCGAAGATCTTGCACCGGAAAGCTATTTGCCCCAAGCCTTGACCATTGCAGCAGATGTCAATGCAAAATTTTCCACCCCTGACCTGAAAGTTTCCATTGTATTCCTAAGCTCCGATGATCAGGTGCTCTTCCACGCAGACAGCGACGGAACAACAGGAGCCTGCTGGGACACCAAGGATTAATGAAAGAGGTCATTACCAATGATGAAAAAACTAAAAAGTCTGTTCGATGAGAAAATGTGGAAATTCCTTCTGGTAGGTATTCTGAATACCTTAGTTGGTCAGGGTTTGAGCTTTCTGCTCCTGAACCTTGTAAACTGGGGCACATTGGGAGTGACACAATGGAATGCCTTCGGGATCACAGATTGGGATGTATACCTGTCCAGCGGGATCTCCACGATCCTCGCCAGCATTATGAGCTATTATCTCAACCGCTATTTCACCTTCCGTTATAAAGGGAAGGATAAAACCGTGGCACTTCGCTTCGCCATCAACATTGCAGTATGCTATTTGCTTGCCTATGGCATTGCCGTACCGCTGACACAGAAGCTGCTGGAGAATGCAGGGGATCTGCTGCGGAAGAACGGGGCCATGGTATTAGGAATGTGCCTGTTTGTAGGTTTCAATTATCTCGGGCAACGGTTCTTCACCTTCCGAGAAAAAAACAACGAAGAGGATTGACTTTTCTTGCATTTTCATTATAATGATATAGAATATTACAGTACAGATACCGAGGTGATTCACCTTGCTTCGACAAAAGCTACGAAAAATCATTCCTGTTTACGCAATCTTCCCCCTGTGCATGACAGCAGTGACCATGCTGTGCTCCTATCAGGCTGCCAAGGTCTGGCAGCTGCTGTTTGGCTTCCATGATCCTATGGATCTGTCTCTGGTCTTCGACCTGAAGACGCCCTTTCTCCCCGGATGGGTATGGGCTTATGTCGGCTCCTATTTCTTCTGGATGTATCAGTATATTACCGTTGCACGGGAGGACCCTCTTGCAGGCTGTCGGCTGGCTGTTGCAGACGGCATTGGCAAGATGATCTGCCTTGTTTTCTTCCTCGGAATGCCTACGACCAATGTCCGTCCTGAGGTGGAAGGCAGCGGGCTGACCATTCTGCTTATGAAAGCCATCTACTTTCTGGACACGCCCACCAATTTATTCCCATCTATCCACTGTCTGGTAGCATGGGTCGGTACCCGATACATTTATGAGTGCAAAAAGCTGAAGCACAAGCTTCCGGTTTGCATTCTGTGCACCATTGGTACCTTCCTTGTTTTCGCATGTACCCTGCTGACCAAGCAGCATGTAGTTCTTGATGTACTGGGGGGTGTTCTGGTTGGCGAGATCGGCTGGTGGGTCGCCCGTTTGTCTCCCCTGCCACGAATTATGGAACGATGGAATCAGCGTTTCCAGAAAACCAAGGTCTGCAGCTTGTTGTAACCCTATAATACTGTTTCTTGATAAAATGGTTTGAAAACCATTTTATTGCAGGATGAATATCCTGCACCGCCTATGGCGGCAAGAACAGTATTACAGGTTATTTCTTGGCGGCTTTGCCTCCATGCCGCTTACCGGCGGCATAATAAAACGGTTAATCCGTTTTATTGGAAATAAGTATAAAACGAAGGGATCTGTTCCGACTCTCGGAACAGATCCCGGTTTGTTTCTTTAATTAACCTACACGGACGATACAGATGAACTCCTCGTCCTCGAAAATCACACGAACATTGGTAGTGCCCTCGGCAATGGCGGTAACACGGTTATCCTTTACCTCGCAGATGGAAGAGTTGTCTACCACATAGGTGATTTCTTCAATATGCTCACCCTCGGAATCGTAGAGGTACAGAGGGAAGCTCTCTCCCACACGAACGGTAGCATCCGTGGTCTCTAAGTGTGCGCCTCTGTTGCTCTTGGTTTCCTCTACAGTGCAGATGACCTTCGCCTCTGCGGTAATGCCGTTTACATCACAGGTAATTGTGGTCTCGCCTGCCCCAATGGCTGTCACAACGCCATCTGAGGATACAGAAGCAACCCCTTCATCTCCGCTGGTCCAAGTCACCGTTGCTCCCTCAGGGAGATTGGTAACCTTCAGCTCTGCACTTTCCTCCACGGAAGAGAAGCTGATTTCCTGCCGATTCAGCTCAGGCATGTAATCCGAGGGGATGGACTCTGTGGGATCGGTCCCATCGGTAGGATCTGTCGTCTCCTCATCAGCACCCACACTGACAGGGATCCCCATGGTCTGATTGCCACAGGTAACAGTGATGGTCGTAGTCCCCTCTGCAACTGCGGTGATGGTAAAGGTAGCACTCTTCAGTTCTATGCCCTCTGCAGTCTCGGCAGACTCAGAAACCGTAGCAACAGAAGGATCGTTGCTGTTGCAGTACAGCTTATCCTCGCAGGCATTGTTGACACTGAGACATAGCTCCTGTGTCTTTCCCACTTCATTGAAGCTCAGTCTGGTAGGCTCTGCCAAAAGCTCTGTGCAGCTTGTGTTCACAGACACACTGGGCTGTGTCTCCCGATCTACCGTATTCTCAAAGCCGGGCAACCAGCCGATCATATCCGCAATGAACCAGAACAGGACCAGAACTGCCAGAGCAAGAAAAACCAAGGCTGCGATCAGCAGAGGCTTCCTGTTGGTCTCGGAGGATTTTTTATCTGAGGATGCAGCCTTCTTCCCGGCGGCATATCTGCCCCCCTTCTGTCTGCGCTTCCGTTCCTCATCCGTGATCCGTTCCCGACGCTGAGGGATCACAAAGTCCTCTGTCCGTTTGGTGCTTCCGCACAGCGGACACTTGGGCTGATCCGCCGGATAGACGGTAGCACAATAATAACATACAGCTTTTTCTTCCATGAAACTTCGGCTCAAAATGCGGCACAAAAAAGTCAAAAAATTAAAATTTCCACGTTACTGGATATTTTTGTGTCATCGAGCCATTTAAGCCCCCTTTCTTTTTTCTTATAATAACATTTTCTTTTGAATATGACAAGAATCTTACTTGATTTTTTTCAAAAAATATCATAGTATATAGTAGTGAGAATTTGATTTCAATTAAGGAGGCGTATTTGATGTCCGATTTAAAACTGGTCTCACCGCTTCTCGATGGATATACTGTAGAAAAAACTGTCATCACTCAGGCTGATCGGAGCTGGTATTCCGTACGGCACACTGCCAGTGGAGAATGCTTCATTCTGAAGCATCTTTCCATTCCTGCATCCGATGCTCAGGTTCGCGCCCTGATCCTTTCCGGTATTTATGAAAACGAGCAGGATGTTCTTGCCTACTATACCGGCGTGGTATCAGACATGAAGCGAGAACTGGAGCTTGGGAAGAAGCTGGCTGAGACCGGCTGTTTTGCCGGTGCAGTGAATTATCAGATCGAGCAGAAAACAGATGGGATCGGCTACGATGTATATATTCTTCAAGAGCTTCAGCTTCCCCTGAACGAGCTGATCAACCGTAATGGTATGACCCATTTACGGGCAGTGAATCTGGGAATTGATCTGTGTGATGCAATCATAGCTTGCAGAGAGGCCGGCTACCTCTTCGGGAATATTAAGCCGGAGAACATTTTCCTGATCCCCACCGGTAGATTCCTGCTGGGTGATTTAGGCTTGATTTCCCTACAAGATTTGGACTATGCCAGCATCCCGGAAGCCTATATCGGTCCCTTCTCC
>JAGBGB010000199.1 GCA_017936205.1 Oscillospiraceae bacterium | reverse complement strand
GGTTGTTTTGGTGTTCATGGCGTAACGGCATGTACCGGACGCGCAATGCGCGCCCCTACGCAGCGGTGAACGAAGCAGCGCGATAAATCGGAATTTGGTGGGGTATGATTTGAGGTTCTATGGATGGGGGGAGCGGGAATAGAATGAAGCAGGTGTTTTGGAATTACAAAGGAGGATATATGAAGCAGCGGATTGGATTTATCATTTTATTATGTGTGCTCTGTGGGGGGATCCTGGGGATCCCGGCTTGGGTGGAGAAGCCGGCGGAGGTTTTGGAGCTGCCTGAAGGGCCGAGGAGCTTTGATCAGAGCTTACAGGTTCGAGTTTTGCTTGGGGAGCAGGTTGAGACGATGCTTCTATCTCATTACTTAGCCGGGGTGGTGGGAGCAGAGTTGCCTGAGGACTTTCCTATGGAGGCGAAAAAGGCACAGGCGGTTGCGGCTCGCACCTTCGTCTTGCGGCAGGCAGGGGAGGGGAAGCATTCTCAGGCGGATGTTTGTGCGGACAGCAGCTGCTGTCAGGCTTGGACAGGAGAAATGAAGCCTTTGGCAGTACAGGCTGTGGAGGAAACAGACGGCTTGGTGCTCATATATCACGATGAATTGATCGAAGCTACTTATTTTTCCTGCTCCGGGGGAAAAACGGAGGCGGCTGCAGCGGTTTGGGGCAGTGAGATCCCCTACTTACAGGCAGTGGACAGCCCGGGAGAGGAGCAAGCACCTCGCTTCAGCGAGGTGATCGAGCTCAGTGCGGAGAGCTTTGCTGCCCGACTTCAAACCTTGAGACCGGAGATAGAGCTAACCGGCGCTGCTCCCGACTGGTTTGGGATGATCACCTACACAGAGGGAAACGGGATCGATACCATAGATATTGGGGAACAACAGTTCCGCGGGACGGAGCTGCGGAGCCTGTTCGGTCTGCGATCCACCAATATTCGCTTCTCTGTGACGGAGGACACAATTACCATCAGCACACAGGGCTATGGCCATCGGGTCGGCTTGAGCCAATACGGAGCAAAAGCAATGGCGGAGCAGGGGAGCGGCTTCGAGGAGATCCTGAGCCATTATTACCGAGATGCAAAAATAAAACGCCTCTTCCTGTCGGAAGAGGCGTAATATTCGTACAAATTAAGCAGCAGTGTACAGCAGGGAAACGAACAGAGTCAGCAGAACGAATGCAGCTGCGATCCACTTGGTGATGCGAGCCAGCTTAGCATCCTTGGTGTTACCCTTGTTCTTGCCCATGTAGCTATCAGAATTGCCAGCCAATGCACCCAAGCCGTTCTCCTTGCCGGACTGGAGGGTGATGATCAGAATCAGTGCAACGGCTGCGAGGATCTGCATGCCCATGAGAATGTACTTCAAAATATCCATAGTAACCTCCTGTGATACCGCTCTTACGGCCAGCGGTGCGCCGGAATCTTACACAGTATTTAAAATAATACCACAATGACGGGATTATTTCAAGCCTTTTTTTGAAAAAATCGGAATTATTTTGTCACCCAGGTGTTTGTAGCGGCACAGGTCAGATAGGCGTTGATGAAGCCGTCGATCTCACCGTCCATGACAGCATTGATGTTGGTCATTTCGTGTCCGGTGCGGGTGTCCTTGGCTAAGGTGTAGGGCATGAAGACATAGGAGCGGATCTGGCTGCCCCATTCGATCTTCTGCTGTACGCCCTTAATGTCGGAGATCTTCTCCAAATGCTCTCTCTCCTTGATCTCCACCAGCTTAGAACGGAGCATACGCATACAGGCCTCACGATTCTGGAACTGGTCACGCTGGGTCTGGCAGGCTACCACGATGCCTGTGGGCTTATGGGTCAGTCGGACTGCGGAGGAGGTCTTGTTAATGTGCTGACCGCCGGCACCGGAGGAACGGTAGACCTGCATCTCAATGTCCTCGGGACGGATCTCCACCTCAACATTGTCATCGATTTCGGGAATGACCTCTACTGCGGAGAAGGAGGTATGCCGCCGCCCTGCTGCATCGAAGGGGGAAACACGAACCAGACGATGGACGCCTGCCTCGCCCTTGAGGAAGCCGTAGGCATTGGGACCCTCGATCATAATATCCGCAGATTTCAAGCCTGCCTCGTCGCCGTCCAGATAGTCCAGGATCTTATAGGTATAGCCGTGAGCCTCTGCCCAACGGGTGTACATACGGTAGAGCATATAGCACCAGTCCTGAGCCTCGGTGCCGCCTGCGCCGGCATGGAAGGACAGCAGAGCGTTGTTGCCGTCATATTCCCCTGTGAGCAGGGTTTCCAGACGGGCGGATTCCATGGAGGATTCTAACTTCTCGTAGCCGGAGATCAGCTCCTCTAACATGGAGTCGTCATTCTCTTCCAGAGCCATTTCGCAGATGGTCATGAGATCGTCCCATGCGGTAGTCATGGCATAGAACTTATCTCGCTTGGTTTCCAGAGACTTGGTACGCATGACCGCCTTCTGGGAACGGGCGGGATCATCCCAGAAGCCGGGGGACTCTGCCATAGCGTGGAGCCGTTCCAGCTCATCCAACAGGCTCTGGGGCAGGAAGGCTGCCCGAAGCTCTTCCAGCTTGGGCTGCAGATCGTTTAATTTTACTTTATATTCTTCAAATTGGATCATAATTCTTACTCCATCACAAAATTTTCCTTATACAGTATACCCGAAAGAAGCCCACATGTAAAGTGAAATTTTCGTTTTTTCGAAACTTTTTAGAAGAAGATGGACTTTGGGGAAGGAGAATCCCCTTGACCGCCGCGAGAAAGCTGTGGTAAAATAAAGCACAAAGATCAAGGAAAGAATGAGGGAATATACATATGAAAAAAGCAATTTCTCTTCTGCTCCTTCTGGCGTTGCTAAGCGGTCTGTGGGCTTGTGGCAGCGATCCGTACACAGGGATCTACAAGGGCGTTTACGCAGAGGATGATGCCGGAGTTTACCGCATGGAGGATTATTATAACGGAGAAAACTATCTGGAGCTGAAGAACCGTGGGAAGGCTATCATGATGGTCAACGATTCTGCTCATGAGCTGACTTGGGAGCTGAACGAGGGGGAAATCACCTTTACGGAGGATGGAGATCCCTTTACGGGCTGGCTGTCTGAGGGCGTGATCCAACTGGACTACATGGGCTGGGGCATTCAACTGACCTTCGCCTTAGAGGGGGCTCAGATCCCGGAGACCACGGTGGAGGATCCTGCGGCTCGTGCGGAGGCTTTAGAGGCTGTGCGGAATTACTGGAACGGGGACTGGTACGGCTGGTGGTATATTTCTACGGGAACCGGAGCCTACGCTCAGGAGCAGTTGCGGATCCGAGATGCGGCAGCACAGATTGAACTGGATCAGGATGGCAGAGGTCCCATTGTGATCTGGGACATGGAGCACAGTCGGGAGAAGCCGCTGGCAGATTGTATCCTTCGTGTGGATCCCAACACGGGGGAGCTGCCTATGGGCATTGCCATGTCCGGACAGGGGCAGTTCCGTGGGCAGCCTGTGCTGGCAGGGGACTGGCTGATCGATCCCTCTGTGGCGCCTTACGACAATCTGTTGGAGATCAACGGCTACTACAGCGATGAGGCGGGGGACTTCTTCTACACCCTGTTCCTCCGCCCCTGGGGCCAGTCTTGGGAGGATGTGGCACAGGCACAGGATCCTAATGTATTCCCGGCAGCACTGCCTGAGTATTATGACATCTATCTGGAGGCACTGGCAGCGGGCACCTCATTGGTGGACTTTTTCCGCTGACGATGTAGACCCCCTTGCAGTTCGTGACCGTTCGAATCCAACCACAGGGAGCACCTATCTGACAAAGGGGGGCTCCCTGTGGTTTTTGCACAGCCGCCTACCTG
>JAGBGB010000198.1 GCA_017936205.1 Oscillospiraceae bacterium | reverse complement strand
AGAAGGACGTTTAAAATTCCCTAAAGATAAGAATCAAAGAATTGAGAGAAAGCAGTATTTGGATGAGTGGGAAGGAAGTCCTATACAGAACCTGTGGACAGATATTTTCGTTATTAACCCAGTAGCAGAAGAAAGACTTGATTATTCAACTCAAAAACCAGAAGCTTTGTTAGAACGCATAGTTAACGCTTCTTCTCAAAAGGGTACAGTCATAGCTGATTTCTTCGGTGGAAGTGGTGTTACTGCTGCCGTCGCAAACAAACTTGGACGCAAGTTTATTCATTGCGATATCGGTTTAAACTCTATTCAAACTACTCGTGATCGTCTTGTTGCTGACGGTGCGGAATTTGATGTGCTCGAAATCAAAGACGGTGTACAACTCTACCGCAATCCTGTTCAGACAATGGATAAAATTAAGTCGCTGATACCGGGACTTAAAAACGAGGATTCTCTTGACTCATTCTGGGAAGGTGCTATTTCTGATAGCAAGCTCGGTACAGTTCCCGTCTATGTTCCTAACCTTATGGATAGCGCTTCGAAATTGCTTGATAAGGTTACGATGAATCGCATTATTCATCAGGCTATTCCCGATTTGGATACGGGTATCAAGAAAGTAATTGTGTACTATATCGACATTACCGATGAAGCGGAGATTTTGAAATTTATCAAAGAGGATGACAGCACAAACGTAGAAATAGAACTCCGTGATCTTAAAACAATTCTCGATGATGTTATTATCGGTGATTATGCAGAGTTCCACGCCGAAGAAAACCACGAGGATCTTCTCGGTGGCTACGCTGTAACGATTGACAAATTCATCAGCGACCGAGTTCTTTCTAAAATTGCCGAGTTTAATCAAAAGGCACTTCTCAACTCTTCGGCAAAAAAGCCTTATAAGCCCATCGAAATCAGCGAGGATGGCTTGGAACTTATTGAGTTCCTGAGTGTTGACTGCACCGCAACCGAAGGCAAATGGCACTCCGATAGCGAGATCAAGATTGACAAAAACGGCTTTGTTATCGTCAACGGCAATAAAACTAAGGAATTTTGGGACGGTCGTATCCGTTGCGAAAAGAAACCGCTTCGCCTGAAAATTCGTAACATCTGCGGTGATGAAACTGTTTGGGAGGTTGAATAATCTTGAAGAAGTTTTTTAGCCAACTAAACAATGCTGTGCTCGGTGGATTATCAGCTTTTATTTTCTTTGTGTTAGGTTTTCTCTGGTGGATATTTGATGCAAATACTCTTGTTCCAATGTGGGTGTTATCGGTTATAATAATTGTGTGTTATTTAATATGCATTATTGTTTATGGTATTTGTTCTATTAAGAATGATGCTCCATTATACAGATTACCTGCGGTTAAAAGCATAAATAAAGCAAATAGCAAATTGATCTTTGTGACAGAAAAGAATGACTTATTTAATCAAGGTTCTTTGGCAACAATTTGTTATCAAGAAGATGAGGAAGGATTAGAAGTGGTTGTTGGGTTAGGATATGTTCAAACAATTACTTCCGCAGGATGTCTGCAAATAGAACTTTTGAAAATCATAAATAGTGACACAGTTAAGGAAATATATGACAGAATTGAAAATAAAAAAACATACAGAAATGCAATCAAAATAAAACCAAGCG
The DNA here is from genome assembly GCA_017936205.1 of Oscillospiraceae bacterium. Taxonomy (GTDB): domain Bacteria; phylum Bacillota; class Clostridia; order Oscillospirales; family Oscillospiraceae; genus JAZOXB01. The sequence continues at coordinate 5,727 of JAGBGB010000198.1, read as the reverse complement.
TATATAGCGAATTCATTGAGGAGGGCTTATTAAATGACTGATATAATTACGGGAAAAGTAGTACGAGTGATAGATGGTCTGACGATAGTGATTAATAGAGGTGAAGCAGAAGGCGTTACATTCGAAAATAAATTTTTAATATATCGATTGGGAGAAGAAATTATTGATCCTGATACAAATGAAAGTTTGGGAGTTTTGGAACTTGTTTGCGGAGAGGGAAAACCTACCCATATCCAAGAGCATATGACCACCTTGCATACATCTAAAACAAAAAACAAAAAGACAAAGACTGTTGTTAAAACTGGAATTTTCGGTAATACTGAAGAAATATATGATCCGGAAACATATGAAGTTCCATTTGAAAATGTGGAAGTTGGTTGTCTTATTAAGCAAATTAAATAATTTGTCCAGCACAAGAAATGCACTTCCTAAAAAGGCTTTGCACCCCCTAACCTCAAAAAGGGGTGCAATTATATTAGAATTTGGGTTAGTCTTCAGAGAGCGTTCTGTCCTCCGAAGCCATCCCTGTCTGTGATGTTGTTATGACAATCACATTTGATGATCGTGAAATCGTGAAAAAGTTCTTGGGCGCAGAGCCAAATCCGGAAAGGTCTTTGACTGACTATAATACTGTTTCTTGATAAAATGGTTTGAAAACCATTTTATTGCAGGATGAATATCCTGCACCTCCTATGGCGGCAAGAACAGTATTACACGGCATTTCTTGGCGGCTTTGCCGCCATGCCGCTTACCAGCGGCATAATAAAACGGTTAATCCGTTTTATTAGAAATAAGTATAAATTCCACTTTGATGTTACAAAGGAGAATCAACGAATACTTGTGGAGAATGGTTTCTATGATGTGGCTTCAACGAATACTCCTATTGAAATTACTGCATCCAGCTGGATCTATATGGATGGTGATTCCTTCTTTGTGGCAGCGGCAACCTATAATGGAACGGAGTATTTGTCTTTTGAAGATGGGATCCTAAATATCAAAGACGATATAAACCGACATAAAAGCTTGATATAAGGGTCACTCATAATTCAGCATTCGGAGCCGGTATTCCTTTTTGTCTGTCTTTCGATAAGAAAAGCACCTTTTGTCTATGGACAAAGGGTGCTTTCTTTTCTCTGTTTGGTAGAGAATGGTTCGGTCTTAATATTATTCTGCAAGCAGCTTCTGCAGACGCATGATGATCTGGGCGACCTGTGCTCTGGTGGCAGTGCTTTGGGGACTGAGGCGGTCACTGCTTGTGCCTACCAGCAGTCCCTCCTGTAGCGCCCAGTTTATGGGGGAGAGGGCATAGGGACTGATCAGGGAAGCATCCGTATATCCCTCTGTCTGATCCTCTACAGGGACGGTTTTGCCTAAATAGGCGGCATAGCGAGCTAACATGGTTACAAGCTGCTCCCGGCTGATCTCCTGATCAGGGGCGAAGCGGGAGGCGCTTACTCCGGTCACGATGCCGTTCTCTGCCGCCCAATTCACCGCATTGGCATAGTAGGCGGTGGAAGGAACATCTTCGAAGGTCGCAGCCTTTGCAGTCTTGCCTCCATCCAATCGATGGAGAATGGTGACGAACATGGCTCTGGAAGTAGGGGTGTTAGGGGAGAATCGGGTTTCCTCCACTCCATTCATAGTTCCGTGAGTATAGGCATACTGAACAGCACGGTCATACCACTGATCAGAAGTCACATCGGTGAAGGGGTGAGGGATTTCGTCCTTGCGGAAAATGGTGAAGCGGTCTACCTGCTCCATGGTATCTGTGCGGTAGGTCTCAATGGAGAAGCTGCTCTCTGTAACAGAAACACGGGACAGCTCTCCTACATGGTACTGATGCTGGGCAGCGGAATAGGGAAAGATATCTTCCTTCGGCTTATAGGTTTTGGAGCCGGAGGAGGAATTGGCGGTGACATACAGCACACCGTCCGGATTTGTCACGGAGGAGATGCTTCGCTGGTCGTAAATATCGGGATCACCGAGAGGCTCTAAGCCATCCATAATATAGCTGCGGCAGTACACATGATCGTGTCCGCTGAGAACAACATCAATGTCCAGCTCGTGGAACAGGGGAACCAGCTCCTCTCGCCGTGCCAGAATGCTTTCGTCATAGGCATGACTTGCTACGGTGTACAGGGAATGGTGGAGGGCGACGACCTTCCAAAGGGGATCGGGATGCTCTGCAAGCACGGCTTCCATAAAGGCTCTGTGTTCTTGTTGTTGCTGTTGATCAGGAAAAATAGCACATCATGAAACAAGAAGTAGCAGTCCCCACCTGCCTTGGTCACACCGTAGTCAGCAGAGTCATTGGGACGGAAGAAATGCTGTGAGAAGATCTCGGACTTTGCTTCATGATTTCCAATCACATTAGCCATGGGAATACCGGTGAGCGCTTCATGATGCAGCAGATCGTCGAAATGGGCTTCGTTGTTCTTTTCGTCCACATGGTCCCCGGCAGAAAGGAGGAAGGCAGCATCCCGGAATACCTCGTGGCTGCTGATACGCTCCAAGGCAAGTGCCCATCCCTCCCGATCCTTGGTAGGATCCTTGCTTTCCCCTAACTGGGGGTCTCCGGCGAAGACAAAGGAGAAATCTCCGAGAGCGGGTGTAGAAAAGCGGTATAGAGGCGACTCCACATCCTCGTTGACCAGTTGGTAAACAAAGTCGATCTCCGGAAGAAGATTCTTGAGAGTGACTCTGTGGATGAAGTATTCTCCGTCAGTTGCTTTGGCTACGGTGGAGCTGTAGGCGCCGAGATACTCCATAGGCTCCCAATCGATCCAGAGCCGCAAACTGCCCGGCTGAGAAGACAGGGAGTACCAGACAAAATTCCGTTCTGTTTCGTCAGCTCCAACGGAAATTGCAATATCCGTTTGTGCAGCTTCCACGGCGGAAACAGGGCAAAGAGGTATGATCAATGCAAAAAGGATCAGGAACGCAAGAATTCGTTTCATGAATAACACTCCCTTGGGGTAGTATGAGTTTGGCTGTTAAATATTATTATATTCCGATTGGCGTTAAAGATTTTTCAGGGCTGGGTAAAAGTAACCTTCTTCCCATCACTGGTGCAGAAAATATCTCCCTCTTCATCTGTGCGGTAAATGGTCACATCCGCATCTCGAAGACGGCTGAGCACCTCATCGTCAGGATGGCCGTAGGAATTGTCCTCTCCCACAGAGATCACAGCGTATTGGGGCATGACTGCATTGAGAAAACGATAGGAGGTAGAGGTAGAGCTGCCATGATGTCCGACCTTCAGCACCGTTGCAGAGGGATCAAAGCCTGCATCTAACAGAGCCTGTTCAGCGGCATATTCAGCATCTCCCGTGAAGAGGAAGGAGGTCTGACCATAGCTAAGCTTCAGGACTATAGAGCTGTTATTGGTTTCCCCCGCATCGGGATCGCAGGATAGGATCTGCACCTTTGCACCACCGAAGTCAAATCGATCTCCGGCATGGGGAATGGTAAAGGTGTCCACCCGATCAGCGAAATTACGGAACGCCTTGCTGTCATAATCTGTAACGGGACACAGAACGGTATCTGCTTTACAGGCGGTAAGAGCTGCAGCCAGCCCACCCACATGATCCTCATGAGCATGGGTGCAAACTACATAATCCAGAGTAGTAATCTTTTGCTCTTTTAGGAGAGTGTAGAGCTTCTGACCATCCTCCACATTTCCACCGTCAATGAGCATGGTTTCGCCCTCGCAGATCAGTAGTGCGGCATCTGCCTGCCCTACATCTATGAATTGGATCCGTAGGTCCGGATTGACGGGCATAGGACTTTCTGCCTCTTTTTGGGCTCGGTATTCCATGTAGCCCACGATCAGGGCGAGGACTAAGGCAATGATCCAGCTGTATTTACTGTAGCTGTGTGGTTTGGAATTGGTTTTCTCTATGATTGGTTCTTTTTTTGACATTCTTCTCCTCCTCAACGTGTTATAATTACGGTACAGCTTAGCCAATACGAGACCATATTCAGCCCTCACAAGAGGGCGCTTTTTTTATGCTTCTATGGAAATCATACCACTGATGATGAAAAAAGTAAAGACATACTTCCTGCTGATTTCATGAAATATGAAAGTGTCCTATGGGATGCGGAACAAGAAAACAGCCGCTTCCGAGTTTCCTCGGAAGCGGCTTGGGGATACGAAGTTCTATGGCGGATCAGTCGGGGCGTACCCGACTGATCTGCCGGGGGAAATTAGTTGGTGAAGTATGCCTTGGCGCTGTCGCTGTAAGCGAAGAGAGCCTGGCACAGGGTCAGCAGAGTGCCTTCCTTGCCGTTGCCGTAGGTGTCGGCACTGTAACGCATGGTGTTGGAAACCTGTGCGCCGTCAGCATAAACAGCGGCACTGAGGACGCTTCTCAGCTCTGCTGCAAGCAGACCGTCGAAGTCGAATGCGTAGTAACCCTCAGTGGGATTGTACAGGATGGCATTATCCAAGGTAGCGGTGACTGCCTTACCGGTGATGTCGGTGTAATTGATCTTCAGAGACAGATCGCTTACATCGCCGGTGTAGCCTGCGAGCTTCACGATGAAGCGCACGGTAACCTTAGACTGGAGGTCCAAACCTCTGCCAACCCATGCGATCTTGATGTTGGAGCAATCCTGCTGCTCTTCCTTCACATTACCGAAGCTTACGCTCTCCAGATCGGTCAGCATAGCCTGCTGCTCAGCGGTGAGATTTGCATCTGCCAGAGCATTGGTACGATAGCCCTTGAAGAGCTGAGCCTTTGCACCGTAGCGGAGGAGGTCAACGCAGAGAGTCTTCAGTTCCTCGGTGGAGCCGGACTTGATCAGGGTATTGTAAGCGTAGGTAGCAACGCTGTAGGTGTCAACCTCAGAGGCATACAGCTTGCCGTCCTTGGTGGCGTACAGGGTGCTTTCGATGATGTCGTTCATCTGAACAGCGGTCATGCCGTTCATGGTGAAGTAGTAGTAATTGCCGGTGAGTACGGGCTGGATGGTAACAGTGGTAGTACCGGTCTGAGTGTTGCCCTCATAGGTGGGGATCTTGCACTCCAGATAGTAGTTGCTGTAGCCATCAAGGGCGGTGGTGGTTACTGCGTAGTTGATGGAAATGTCGCTTGCCAGATTCAGGGAGTGACCCAGCTTGATGGAGAAGGGCTCTGCGGGAGCACTTGCACCCTCGACAGGCAGGAATTCTACATCGAAGTACTCTGCACTGCCTGCAGTGCAGTTGCTGGGATTGTAGCCGCCGAACTGGTTGTAGGTCTTAGCTCTGAAGATCAGGCCACGACCGGAGGTCTGTGCAGCAACTCTCCAAGTGCCGTTGGTGCCTTCGCTTATAGCCCATGCATAAGCAGTGGTGCTGTTTGCCAGGTTGGTGGAGGAGCTGTACTTCAGGTAGTTGCCGTTGCCATCAGAGATGGTCCAGCCACCGTCAGCTTCTTCCAGAACAATGACATAGCCCTCAGCATCGGCAGCAGCGACCTTGCCGTTGGTAACGGTGATCTCGGTGCCTGCGATCTTGTTTGCGAAGGTGTTGGACATTGCATAGTATACGCCGTCCACATTGGCAGCGATGACATACTTACCGGCAGTCAGCTCGCCTACGGGAACCTCAGGATCTTCGGGCAGCTCGGGCTCTACGGTGTATCCGCAGTCGGGGCAGACATTGTCAACCAGACCGCAATTTTCACTTGCACTGTAGGAGCAGCGAGAGCAGGTGATCTTGTGGGTGCCGTCGTTGTTGGAGGT
>JAGBGB010000197.1 GCA_017936205.1 Oscillospiraceae bacterium | reverse complement strand
CCACCAAGAATTGGTGGTTGTGAAAAATGTTCCGTTTTTTTATGAAAAGTACATCTATTTCGGTGGATTTTATGTTCATGCCGTTCCGCCATGAACCGGACGCGCAATGCGCGCCCCTACGAAGGGGTAAATCAAACTGTTCGACAAATCGGAATTTTGAATTAAACTTTCCACTAAAAAAGGGCTGCTTCGGCTTGGGGGAGCGGAAGCAGTCCTGATTTCGTGGAATTGTATTACATTCTGTTGCTTGGGCTTTTCCCCTTGCCTAAGGTCTTACAGCAGCTTGCTCAGGGCTTCCTTGTCACCTACCAGGATCACATCGGGGTGCATCTGGAGGATGGAGGCGGGAACCTTGGGGGTCACGGGGCCTCGGAATGCCTTCTCTACGATGTCTGCCTTGCCGGCGCCGCTGACCACCACAAGGATCTGGCGAGCCTGCATAATGGACTGAATGCCCATGGTGATGGCATAGCGGGGTACCTCGTCACGGGTGGCGAAGAAGCGGGCGTTTGCCTCGATGGTGCTGTCCTGAAGCTCGACCTTGTGGGTCTCCTTCTCGAAGATCTCCGCAGGCTCGTTGAAGCCGATATGTCCGTTATGACCCATGCCCAGCACCTGTACATCAATGCCACCCATGGAGGCGATCACGGCATTGTAACGGGCACATTCTGCCTCCACATCCTGAGCCATGCCCTGAGGCACATTGGTATTCTCGGGCTTCACATTAATATGATCGAAGAGCTGGGTCTGCATGAAGTAGCGGTAGCTCTGATCATGGGTGGGCTCCAAGCCTACATACTCGTCTAAGTTCACGGTCTTGACCTGACTGAAGTCCAGATCTCCTGCCTCGTAACGCTTGATCAGCTCCTGATAGGTGCCGATGGGAGTGGAGCCGGTGGCAAGACCCAGCACGCAGTCGGGCTTCATGGTCACATGGGAGGACAGGATGTTGGCAGCCTGACGGCTCATAGCCTCGTAGTTTTCCGCAACGATGATTCTCATAATAAACGCTCCTTAAAAATAATCATTATGCTCTGCTCTCCGGCAGGCTGGCGGCAGCCATGGACTGACCCACACGACGGAATTTCTCATCCGGCAGACTGGGCAGCAGCTTACCGTTAAGCTCGGGATACTCGTCTGCAAGGACTCTCTTGCAGACATCTAAGATCAGGTCGCCGCCCTTGCCGCTCATAACACGGCCCAGGAGCAGCACATGCTTGCAAGCATACAGGTCATAGTAATAGACTAAGCTGTGTGCCAAATACACACCGATGGAGGCGTAGACCTTGGCAGCTCGGGAGTCTCCCTGTTCCATGAGCTTCTGAACCACCTTCAGCTTCTCGGCGGGGCTCAGGCTCTCGTCCAGCTCGATGCCGGCTCTGGGAGCCAGCTTGATCACTCCATCCTGGGAGAAATACTTCACACCGCAGCCGATGTCTCCGCTCCACTCGTCCATCATGGCGTTCTCAGAGGCATCCACGGGAACGAAGGCAAGCTCATTGAGCCAGCCGGTAACACAGCCGCCTGCATCCACGAAGCCTCCTGCCTCGCTGGTGCCCATGGCGATGCCTAAAACCGAGGGCTCCTCTAAGCTCATGGCGCCTGCCAAAGCGGTCACATCTCCGTCATTGATGACACAGTAGGGAATGTCCCCGAAGGTGTCTGTAATGGCACGGATGTAAATATCCCGTACCTTGCTATCCTGCAGCTCCTTGGGAACCTGCAGGAACAGGGAGGCGCTCATGGTGCGATTGCGAATGTACACCCCTGCAGAGGACACGCCTACCGCATCCACTCGGGGCATATGGGAGGCGGCAGACTTCAGCGCCGCAACAATGCCGTCATAGTGGTACTGAGGATCGGACTGCAGCTTGGGGAACCAGACCACTTCCTCGGAATATACAGTCTCTCCGTCGATGACGGCAGAAACCTTCCGATCCGAGCCACCTGCATCGAAGCCGATGCGGCAGCCCTGCAGATGTCCGCCCATTTTTTGGGGAGAGTCCTTTGTCTCTGGCACTGCTTCTGTCCACAGCACCTCGAAGGGGCTCTCGTAGACCCCTGCCATAAAGTCACTGTCGAAGGACTGCTCCCCATCCTTGGAGAACGCCTGACTGAGATACTCATACATATCCCGATCTCCGGCCACGTACACACGGAAGCCGCCCTTATACCAAAGCAGGGTCTTGACTAAGCGGTTGATGTAATAGCGGTCAGCCTGCGCCATTTCCCGGGTGCCGTGGATGAAGGTATGACAGGTCGCCATCTCTCCCCCCGCACGCTCCACCGCAATAGAGACAGGCTTCTTCGCCGTAGCCAGGAAGGCACGATTAAACTGCGCAATGGGAATAAACTCCGGATCCAATGCCGGAACATTCTTCAGTTCAACAGAAATGCCGTAACGATTCATAAACAGGCTCCTTTCAGTATGATACCGTCTATATTGTATCACAGTATCCACCATTTGTCACGAACAAAATCAGCTAATTCCGATTTATCGTACCATTCGTAGGGGCGCGCATTGCGCGTCCGACAAGCACCAAGAATTGGTGGTTGTGAAAAATGTTTCGATTTTTTGGGAAATACATTATT
>JAGBGB010000196.1 GCA_017936205.1 Oscillospiraceae bacterium | reverse complement strand
GCCTTCGTCATTCTTGTATGCCTTCAGGTCCAGGATCTTGTAAGCCTGGAACTTCTTCTGGGAGGCATCGATGGTGTCGTTGTTCTTGATCAGGATGCTGCCGGTGTTCTCTTCAACCTCGGTGAGAGCAGCAGCGGGGAGGACCATGACCAGCATCATGGCCAGTGCCAGCAGGATGCCGGCAATGCGCTTAAAGTTCTTCATTGTCATTTTTCCTTTCATTTTTTAAAGTTTTGTGTTTGTGGTTGGGGGTATGGAACTGCTACGGAACTGCTACGGAACTGCTACGGAACTGTCCTATCCCCCCTTCTGCGTCTGCCGTGTCTGGTATACATCAGGGCGGCGCCTGCGGCTGCAATCAGCAGGCAGCCTCCCAAAGTATATGGAAGTGTGCCGTATCTGCCTGTGGGCGGTAACTCCACAGCAGGGGCATTTGTAACGGTTACGGAGCCATTCTTAGGTTCCGCAAAATCGACCTTCACGCCGTTGAGCGGTTGGTTATCTACGGAGAAGCTGAGCAGCTCCCCGCTGTAGAAGGACTGGAAGCCGGGAACCTGCTTCTCCACCACCACATAGTACCAGCTGTCATCGGGAATGGGAACACCGGTGAAGGTGCCCTTCCAGGCGTTCTCGGCATTCAGGGTCACAGTGTTAAACAGCGTTCCGGATCGGAGGACGACCTCTTCTTCCGTTACGGTCTCCGTAACCTTGTACAGCTCCAGAACCACCGGGTTCATAATGTCAGCGTTCACACGCTCCCACTTCTTCTCCACAGGGATCTCTGTGGTGTCAGACTTAAACACCAGCTTGCCGTTGTTACCAAGGGTGTGTTCGATACGGGTTCGATTATCAAACTCGACATCAGTATACTTGTGGCAATCGACAGCAAGACCAAATGTACCGGTGGTATTCTCAGTCTTCTCTTCCTGATGCTCCTGATGTCCGGGTACGATATTATCACTGAGATCCTGGTCGATATAATAGGGATTTGCATCACTGGGGATCAGGGTAGAGTGGGCATAGTCATTTTCGCTCACCCATTTATTTGTGTAGAAGGTTACCTCCCCACCGGTGTTCTGAAGTGCCAGAACCTGCTGTTCCGCTGCTTCAGTCAAACCAACCTGATAGATCAGTCGGACAGGAAGCATCTCGTAATAGTATTCCAGTCCAACAGTCTCAGGCGTATAGGTAGGTAACACACTATCAGGAACATACATCTCCACCGTCTGTGTACCGTCGTCATTCTCAATTACCATTACCTTGATCTCTTCCAGATTCATTTCTCGGTCGGGAATATATGGATCCTTATGAGTTCCGGTATAGGTGTAGGTCGTAACTGCCCCGGATACAGAAACAGTGGGCTCAGTGTAGTTCACACCGTTGTATCGCAGTACCGGCGTTCCCTTTATCTCCATTCCGACTCCGATGTTGTCCACCAGATCGATCTCGGAATTCTTATAAAGAATGAAGCCATAAGGTGCAGACTTGATACTGCTTGCGTAAATCTCGTTGAAAATTCTCTTCAACTCAGCTTCTGTAATTTCGCCGAAGTAGGCGTTGTCTGCATAGCTGTAGTTGTTTTCATAGGGATTCCCTTGCAAAACCGGCTCAACGATATGAGGAACGCCTAACTGAACCTCTTCCCAGCCTTCTGCTACAGTGAGAGTTCTGTTCTCATAGGTGCTCAGCATCATTTGCTTAAACACATCGGATGTATACTCCGCATTGGGACTGCCTGCCACGGTCTGAACATTCTCTACCGTAGGATTCAGAACTGCGATCTTGTAATCATCCGGCGTGTCAGAGCCGGTGTCTACCTTGTTGGGATCATCCTCTTCATAGATATACATACCGATGGTATAGAACAGTGCCGGCTTCTGATACTGAATGCTGACCATTCGTTTGCTATAGTTTGCAGTCAGAACCGTATAGTAGCCATGGACACCCTTTGCATTGGTTTCACCATCCCCGTTGCCGTTTCCATAGTGGGGACCATTCAAAGGATCCATGTAGTTATTGGTGCTGTAGGTGGGCTCACCGTCTGAGACAAGGATCATAACAGGCTGTCGGATCACCGTAACTGTTCGCTGATGCTCCTCATCGCCAATGGTGGTTGTGTAGGTAGTGTCATCACCGATCGCCTCAAAAATATCCTGCCCCATAGCGATACCTGCCTGCGTATAGGTGCCGAAGCCCTGTACTGCATCCGAACCCACATCTGCAAAGGACTCGCCCGACTTGTTTTTCAGAGAACTGCTTCCCTGTGCAAACCAAATACTATAGTTGGAATTCGTAGCCGGATGCCTATAAGTCGTCTGCTTATAGATCAAGTATTCGTCATTATCCGCAGTATACCGATCCAGAGGCAGCAATTCCCATGCACCGCCGGAATAAACTGCAATGCCAACACGGTTCTCAGGATGGTCGTCAAAGATCTGCTTCATGGAAGCGTTGGTTGCCGTAACCATATCCTTCAATCGGTTGGAGTTTCTGCCGTCCTGATTACCGTCGGAGCCAGAGTCTGTTGCCATACTTCCCGATACATCCAGAACAAATACCACATCTACAGGGGTTTTTACAACATCCTGATAAGGCACCTTATAGTCCTGACCCAAGGTCGAAAGAGTCACGCCAAAGGTATTGGCATCGTAGGATGCAAATGCACCGTAGTCGTCCCCTCTGTAAATAACAGATTTATCTGTCAGTACCTTACCGTCGTTCAGCTCATTCTCCGCAAAAGTATCCTCGCGGTACTCCTTCTCAATATTGGAGGTTGCAGGATCGGAGTAATACTCACCCTTGATGGACACCTCATTGCCGTCCAGATCCTTTACCAGAGCCGTATCACCGGTCTTGCTTCCGGATGGAGTGATGAAGTCGGGATAGTCCGGTTTTTCCGGTCCGGCCCCCGCAGCACCACCCCCCCCGGCATTCTCCTCCAGGACATCGGCGGGGATCTCCAGAGATTTGACATCTGATAGCTTGAAGATCATCATGTCACTGTCTGCATCTCCGGAGCTTCTCACTCTTGTAAAAGCACCACTGCCGGCATTATGGAGGGATTGGGTAGTGAAGCTATAGCTTCCATATGTGAGTCTCCAACATTTTTCTGCCGAAGCAAAGGTGGTTTTTACACTGGAAGAAGATGTTGAAATAAAGGTGCTGCTGCTTAGATTTAAGTACCTTGAGCTACCCACATTCTGTATTGTATAGCTTGTCCCACTTCCGTTAAATTTCCAGTGGAGGTTGGTATCGTCGCTATCAGAGATAATATAGTACTGGTCATTTCCCTTAACCGTTTGGATGGAAACCGCCTTGTAGTTTGTGGAACTGTTTCCTACAAGTGCATAGTTGCCCTCGGCGGAAACGATCATATACACTCCATCAGCGGTCAAATCGCTGGTAGAATAAACACGCTCCCAGAAGGTTCCTGTAACAGTCTCCCTCGTCAGGGCTAAGGCTACGGTAGCAAGCTCTCCGGAACGGAAGCTGACACCGGTGATGCCCTCCTCAGACTGTTGGAGGGCCCCAGCCTCTGCAAGTGCTGCCTGATACACGGGAGAAAGCTCTGTAAGCTCTTCCTCCGAGGGTACACCCACGGTCGGAGCATCATCCTGTGTGCTCAAATTCAAGGAGCTTCCTGCGGAAGGTGCCTGACCCATAAGCGTCAGGCTTCCGCTCTCTCCCTTCTGGGGGAGCTTCAGGTCATCGGTATCGATCGCACCCCGATCCACATCGGGATCGGCAGATACCAAGCCTTCATCGGTCTCCGACTGCCGGGCATCGGGGTCGGGCGTGATCAGATAAGTATGAGTCCCACTGGACTGTTCCATTTGCTCTGCCGTAAAGACAGGCTCCGTAAAGGACATATCTACCTTGATCCTTGCCTCCTCAGGCAGCTCATAGGGCTGACCCTCGGAGTAGAGGTGTAAGCTGTAGAAGGCCGCTGCTCCCACATATTCTGTACGGCTTGCCATCTCCTCACTGAGGGCTACCTGCATGGAGTCGAAGGTGCTCTGATCGCTCTCCGCTGTAATGGGAGTGACCTGCAGGCTCAGATCCTGAGGCAGCTCAAGGACATTCTCGATATACACAAAGGCTCGGATCTGATCGTCGTGGTATACCACCTTGTAGCTGTTGCAGTCTGCATTATGTCTGTGCTCCTCAAGAGTGCAGGTCAGTGTGCCGTCCTCATCATAGCAGGCTTCTTCATGTACATGCTCATCGAAGCCGCAGAAGCTGGGGATCAGACGATTCCTGGAAAGCTGACCGTAGCCGCAGATCCGCTCATCATGGGGATCATAGCTGACATACTGGACACGATTGGAGGAATTTCCCTCTAAAGCGATCAGCTGCGCAGGCTCTTCCGCCGTCTCGCATCGGAGCTCAGAAACAAAACCCACATGGTCGGACAGTCCGTCCCCCTCCCAATCGTAGAAGATCAGGTCCCCGGGCTCCGGCTCGTAGGTGCCGCTTTCCCGATAGAGGTTCATTTCCTTCAACTCACGGATCCAAGGTGTACATCCGCTGTGAAGAGGGATGCCCTCTACCCCGGCATAGTGCATACAGAAGGAGGTGAACATGGCGCACCAGTCACCATACATGTCACCATACCAGGCTCCGTATCGGCTGTAGCCCTTCTGGGAGCCGCCTTCCGTAATAATATAGTTCTTACTGCTCTCGGCATAGCCAAGCTGGGTCCTTGCAATGGCAAGAACGTCCTGCTGCCAGTGACCGGTCAATTCCACATCTGCAAAGGTGGCTTCCCAGTCCTCAGCATCTTCCAGATCTGCCTTTAGGTCTGCGTAGCAGGTCGCATCGTGGATGTGCTCCTCCTTCTCGCAGATCAATTCCCACACACCGTAGCACAGCTCTGTGTGGCTGTGGGACTCATTTTCCTCCAGAGTACAGGTCAGCAGCTGCTGCTTAGGTTGGAAGCAGCTATCTCCATGAGCATGGGACATCGCCTGGATCTGACCACAGATCAGCTCATGGGTGGGCGGCGTCTGGAACAGATCGCCAACGGTCTCACCTACCGCAGCTTCGGAAGTGGCTTCCTCCATGCCGCAGATGACTTCACGGGTCCATTGGTAGCAGTCCTCACCGTGGCTGTGCCCCTCGCCCTCCTCCAATTCGCATTGCAGGAGCTGCTCATAGCAAGCATCCTCATGGACATGCCCCTCTTCTGCAGAGGTACAGATCAAGGCTTCGCCCCGAACATAGCAGTCTTCTCCATGGCTGTGAGACTCCTGCTCCTGAAGCCCACATACGAGCTCACCCTGCTGATCTGCATAGCAGCTATCCTCATGAACATGAGGTGGCTCAGTGGGCTCCACAGGAATATCTGCATAGCAGTCCTCGCTATGGACATGAGTGCTGTACTCCGGCAGGGTGCAAACGAGACTCCCTTCCCCATCATAGCACAGCTCATCATGACTGTGAGCCACATAATCCACCTGGCCGCAAATCAAGCTGCCATCCACATCCCGACACTCCAAAGTGTGGCTATGGACCCCCAGAAGCTGAGGCGTACAGGTCAGCACAAGCTCTGAGGAGGATACCTGCTTATAGCAGTCCACCGTATGGGTGTGCTCCTCAATGCCACAGAAGATCTCTGTCTTCGTAGTGATGGCAGGCAGAATCAGCGCATAGGTCGTACAGAACACGACCACGCATGCCAAGACCATAACCAGCTTCTGCAGTCTGGATTTGATTTTCTTTTTTCGTTTGTACTTTTGGGTCTGTAAAACGGAACGATGATCCATAGTACTTCTCCTTCAAACCACAAGAACCTATAATCTTCCTTTTCTTACGGTGCTAACTATAACTCTTGTGTCGTAACCAAAGCGTAACAGAAACCGCCTTCAAAAGGGCTTTTCTGAAAAAAATCTAAAAATAATCATTTTTGGATAATCAATCATCCGTTTTTGTAAACGCAAAACAAAATAGAGGCAACGCCTCAGCATCGCCTCTATATCTTGTGTCTATGTTATTAATATGTGAAATCGCCTCAAACGCACTGTAACGAGGAATTTCCGCTCATTTCTCCTTTTTCTCTAAAAGCATACGATAGAGCTGTCCGTTCCGATCCTCTGCCCAGGAATACTCCTGCAAATACTGTCCGTCATACAGCTTCGCCGCCTGCTCATCTCCGTCCAGGATCCGATACAGATCACAATCCACCTGTTCAGTCAGCAGGGCTCGGCGGTTGCCTACGGAGGATAGAATATGTCCCACACCCGCCTCCTGCAGGGTGTCTGCCAATCGCTTGTAGGTCACACGGAACAGAGATTGGGTATCCTTACCGCCGGGGCGCTCAGGCCAAAGGCAGGAGATCCCCTCTCCCGAGGTAATGCCTCCCTTCCCCCGTTCCACCAGCAACGCAAAGAGCTCCCTGACCTTAGAGCGGCTCAGAGGCAGAGGATTCCCATCCACCGCTACAGACAGGGTGGGAATGGTGCGGATCTCCACCCGATGTGCGGGCTTGGGACGATATCTGGCGATCCGTTCCAGCTGCTTGCGGATATCCTCAGAGGTATAAGGCTTGAGTATATAGCCCACAGCTTCTGTGCTCCACGCATCCATGGCATACTGATGGTAGGCAGTCACGAACACGATCCGCAGCTTGGGATTCAGCTCACACAGTCTGCGAGACAGCTCTATGCCACCGCCGCCGGGGATCTCAATATCCAGAAAAGCCGCATCCACCGGGTTCTCCCGAACCCAATCGATGGCAGACTGAGGATCTCGGAACATCTCCAGGGAGCGGATCTCCGTGAACCCTGCAGTGGTCCATCGAAAGTTCTCTAATGCCGGCTGCTCGTCATCAACATATATCAGGCGCATATGCCCATTCCTCCTCTCATTCCTTCGATCTATCTGAAGGCTCGTCCTTATTCTCCTCCAATGGGATAATAATGCTGACCCAGGTTCCCCGTCCGGGGAGGCTCTTGAGCTGCAGGTCTCCGTTTACGATCTGCTTCAGACGGAAACGGACATTGTTCAGACCTACAGAATTCTTCTGCTGCAGCTCAGCCAAATTAAAGCCCACACCGTCGTCCGAAATGGTAATGCAGATCATATCGCCCTGCAGACTGGTTTGCAGGTGAATGGAACCGCCCTCCGGCTTAGGTGTCAGACCATGCTTAATGGCATTCTCAACCACCGGCTGCAGAGTCAAAGGCGGCAGCTGGAAATCTGTGACCTGAGCATCTACAGTGAAGCGGATCCGATCTCCGAAACGGACCTGCTCCAACGCAACATAATCCTGCAGATGCTGCAGGGTTGCGGAAAAGTTCTCCAAGCGTTCCTCCTGCATGGCATTGATGTTCCCTCGTAAATATCTGGCGAAGCGGATCACGGTCTCGTCTGCCTTCTCCGGTGCATACTTGCACATGCCGCTAATGGCATTCAATACATTAAATATAAAGTGGGCACTGATCTGGCTCATAGCGAGGACGATTCGATTCTGATTCAGATCCGTTTCCAGCTTCTCTGCACGGGACGCCTTACGGAAGCTCTGGGGCACACTGACGATGCCGTAGATGGCATAAGCCAGAAAGAAAAGTGCTACAAGAACATCCAACAGCAGACGCTGAGGCCATAGGAGCAAATATTCGTTTGCAGCCTCCAGAATAATAGCAAACAGCAGGATCTCGCTGAATGCCAAAACACCGGGGTACCGCTTTGCAGGGAACAGCCACTCCCACAAGCCCAAAGCCATTAGCAGCAGCACACAAGGGATCAGGAAGGGCATCCAGAGATCCAGAACCTTACAAATGCTCAAGCCGCCGAACAAATAAGTAAGCGCAAGCCCAAGGAGACAAAGCCCCTGGAATACCAACAGTCCGGACACGATCTTCTTCCGAACACCTGTCAAGCAGGTATGCAGCAGCACCTCCAGCTGAAATACCGCTGCGATTATGGATACATACAGTCCGCTGGTGTTCAACTCCGTCCATGCCGCACCCAGGTTCACAGAGGGTGCGCTGAGCCACATATATCCGCCGTAGCACAGCGCCATAAAGCACATGGGCAACAGCTTTGTTCCCATGCTCAAGTGCATAAACCAGAAGACCAGCGCCACAGCCAGCAGTGCAAATGCGAAGGCAAGAACAGCAAAGCCTATGAACCTTCTGAACAGATCCTGCTCCTCAATCACAGACACGATCTGCTCGTAGTCACCGAAATAGATGGAATCCAGCAGCTGTATGTAAGCCTGTGCATTCCCGATCACATGGGGATTGGAAACTCGCAGCAGCAGCTCATCCTTAGCGCCCATAAAGGGCATTGTGATGCTGACCCACTCTCCGTTACACTGCCCCTCGGAGGGCGTCCCACCCAGGAGCTGTCCGTTCAGCTCTACCGCCACATTTATATGGAAGGCGTAGAAGGTTATTACGCTCCCTTCAGGGATCTGCATTCCAAAATCTCCCCGCAGCAGGAGCTCTCCATCCAGAGAAGACAGCTTTGTCCCACCCAGAGGGAGCCACGGTCCGCCATCCTGAGAATACTCACCGAAGAACTGCAGCTTTCTCGGCTGTGCCCGATTCATAGGCTTCTGAAGCTGCGCAAAAATCACAAGGAACATTGCAATGATCAGGAGACCATGGAGTACAGTATTCAAATGTATTCTTCTCCTTCTCATACAGGCTCCTTTCACGCAAAAGCACAATCATATTCCGCACGGATCTTCCGTCGAAAATGGGTATAATCTATCAATTTATAAGTATAACACACATCTATTTTTACCGCAAGTCCATTTTTGAATCCAAGCTCAAAATAAAAAGCCGATTCCCCCCCTCCCAAGCAAAGCACCCCAACAATTCCTCTCCAAATTCCGCTTTGTCGCACAGTTTGATTTACCGCTGCGTAGGGGCGCGCATTGCGCGTCCGGTTCATGGCGGAACGACATGAACACAAAAACCACCGAAAATGATGTAATTTCTCCAAAAAACGAAACATTTTTCACAACCACCAATTCTTGGTGGTTATCGGACGCGCAATGCGCGCCCCTACGAATGGTACAATAAATCGGAATTTGACGGTTTTGGAGGGCATAAAAACAGTCCCTGTCGGATCAACAGGGACTGTGGTGTGTGGGATCAGAGGATCTTGTTGCCACGGACATATTTGGCGGCAATGTGGCGATCGTCGGACAGGTAGAAGCAGCGGTCCAGGCGGGCTCGGAGGCTCAGCTCCTGAGGATGCACGATGGTGCTGTCATCCAGAACCACACAGTCAAATTCATAACCGGGTTCGAAAGCACCCACCTTACCGAAGAACTCTCCGCCACCTCTGGTGGCAATGTAGAATGCTTGATCTACAGACAGGGGCTTTACCTCCTGATCCAGCAGTCTCCAGCGGAGCTTGGAGGCTCTTATGGCACCTGCCATAACAGCAAACATATTCAGAGTATCCCCGCCTGCTACATCAGAGGCAAGGGCTACCCTCAGCCCCTGCTCCATGTATTGAGAAACAGGAGCTACACCGGATGCAAGATTGCTGTTGGATAGAGGAGAATGGGCAATGAAAACCCCACGCTCCTTCATCAGTGCAAGCTCTTCCTCGCCGGAATGGACACAGTGTGCCATAATGCAGGGCTGCGCACCGCCGAAGAGACCGAAGCGATCGTAGGCATCTCCATAGAACTTGGCATCGGGCAGCAGCTCCTTGACCCACTGGATTTCGCCGTAGTTCTCGGACAAATGGCTCTGTACGGGAATCTTGTACTGCTCCGACAGTCTGCCCAGTCCTGCCAAAAGCTCATCGGTACAGGAGGGAACAAAGCGAGGAGTCAGAATGGGGTGCGTATTGGCAAAACGAGAACAAGTATCACAGATCCACTGCTCCGTAGCATCCAGAGATGCCTTCGCATCTGCCTCACGGAGATAATCCGGGCTGTTGCGATCCATATTGACCTTGCCTACATAGCTGACAATGCCGCTGTCCTCTAACTTCTCCATAAGCAGGGTGGTAGCAGGCGCATGAATGGTGCCGAAGATCACAGCTCTGGTCGTTAGGCTGCTCTTCAGCTGGGAGGCAAACTGACCATATGCCCGATCTGCATAGCCCAGATCTGCGTACTTGGACTCCTCGGGGAAGGTGTAGGTGTTGAGCCAATCCAGCAGCTCCATATCCATGCCCAATCCACGGAAGGAGAACTGAGGCGCATGAATATGTAGGTCAGACAGTCCGGGGATCAGAAGCTGATCACCGCAATCTGTCAGGGGCAGGTTGGCATACTGTTCCGGCAGTCTTTCGAACACGCCGGCACAGAGTCCATCCTCACAGACTACATAGGAATTGGGGTGACATTCGATGGTTCCATCCTTAGCGCTGAAGCAAATATTCCCTTTTAAAACAAAATCCTTCATAAATATTCCTCCAAAAAGCTTGGAATAAAGTACGATTTGACGTAACTCTTATTTTAACGGATTCCGTCACAAATGTCAATGAAAATCTTTTTTGGATAGGAGGAATCGTGCATATTCCACAAGTTTTTCCTTCTGATTCTCACAAATTCCTTCCAGCACACTGTCAAAAAGCACATGAAGCAGCTGTCCGATCTGCCTCCCTCTGGGAAGCCCCATAGACAGGAGATCATTGCCGTTAATATCCAGATCTGCCATAGTAAAGCGCCCCTCCTGCACCAGCAGTCGATCCAGCAGCTCCGAGAACTGCGCCAGAGAGTGCTCCAGCTCCTCGGGATCCGCCGTGCCTGTTGCCAGTGCATCTGCCCGACGGAGGCTGATCAGGTCACGGAGCATAGGCTCTCCATATTTGGAAAGAAGGCGACGAGCTCGTTTCTCACTGATAGGCTCCAGCATCAGGTCGTGGATCTGTACCAAGGTGCAAACATGAGATATGGTCTTATTATCATAGTGCAGACGGTGCAGGAGACGATCACACAACTCAAAGCTTTTCTCCGAGTGACCGTAAAAGTGCCCTATTCCTGCCTCATCCAGAGTGAAGCAGGCAGGCTTTCCTATATCGTGAAGCAGAGCCGCCAAACGCAGGGGCTCCGTTGAGGGGACCTGTGCCAGGGTGTGGAGGCTATGGGTATATACATTATAAATATGATGGGGATTGTGTTGTTCAAAGCCCATACAGGGCTGCAGCTCCGGCAGGATCACTGCCAGCACATCGGAGAATTCCGAAAGGATCTCTACAGCAGCCTTCCCCATGAGCAGACCCTTCAGCTCCTTGCGGATCCGTTCCGGTGAGACTTTAAGAAGACTGTCCTTCAAAGCATGGATGGCATGTGCTGTACGGGGCTCAATCGTGAAGCCGAATCGGGCAGCGAAACGCAGTGCTCGCAGGATCCGCAGGGCATCCTCTGTGAAACGCTGCTCAGCCTCACCCACACAGCGGATCAAACCGTGGCGAAGATCGTGGAGGCCGTCAAAGTGATCTGTTACCAATCCATCTGCATCTGCTGCCATAGCATTGATAGAAAGATCTCTCCGTGCCAGATCCTCATAGAGGGAATCCAAGAAGCGAACCTGCTCCGGGTGGCGGCTATCACTGTAGCCCTCCTCTGCACGGAAGGTGGTGATCTCGTAGCTGTTGCGCCCACGCAGGACGGTAACTGTGCCGTATTTCACCCCCGTAAGAACACAGTGATCGAAGCACGCCCTGGTCTGATCCGGCAGCGCAGAGGTGCAGATATCCCAGTCCTGGGGCTTATCCCCCAAAAGGCTATCGCGAACACAGCCACCTACGGCATAAGCCTCGTAGCCTGCCCGTTTCAACCTCATGAGAATGCCTCGAACCTCCGGTGGGATCTTGATGATCATTCCCATGTTTCCCACACCTCAGGACAGTAGCCTACGGTAGCCTTCTTGCCGTTGCGTACAATGGGAGTCTTCATAAGCTCCACCCGATCGAAGACCTTATCCTCCTTAGCGATCCTGTCATCCATATATCGCATCAGGTCGATGTCGGGATCCTTCTTGTCCCAGTTGATCAGCTGATCTATCCCCCCTATGGCACGGAGGACACTTTCAAATTCTCCGTTGGACATGCCATAGCGCAGCAGATCGATAGACTGGTACTTGATCCGCCGTTCTTTAAAATATCGTTCTGCCTTCTTGGTATCGAAGCACTTGCTTTTACCGAATATTTGAATGTTCATAGCACACCTCCATTAAACAGAGCCCCTTTGCAGGAGCGGTTTGTCCTGCCTCCTCCCGATTCCGGGATGCAAACAGGGCAGGAATGCTCTCCGGCTCCCGTTGGCCCAAGCCGATCTCAAGGATCGTACCTACAAGGATCCGTACCATGTGATACAGGAAGCCATCTGCAGTCAGGGTAAAGGTCAATTCGTTCCCCTCCCGTTCCAGGCTGAAACGAGTCAGACAGCGGACAGAGGTTTTTTTAAAATGCTTATTGGAGCAGAAGGCAAGAAAATCATGCTGCCCCAGGCAGAGAGACATTCCCCGCTCCATGGCTTCAAAGTCCAGCTTCTGCGGATACTGCACCCGATAATGCCGCCGGAACACATCGGGCTCCGAGGAATTCCAGATGCGGTAGCAGTATGTCTTCTCCACAGCGGACAGTCGAGCATGGAAGCGTTCCGGCGCATAATCCAGAGAAAGGACTCCGATATCCTCCGGCAGCTTGTGGCGGAGCTGAGAAAGGAGCTTACTCCTATCCATTGGAGGTGCGTGAAAAGAAACCACCTGTCCTGCGGCATGGACCCCTGCATCGGTGCGACCGCTGCCATGAACCTCAACAGGCTGCGCAAAGATCTCCGACAGAACAGATTCCAGTCTGCCCTGTATGGTATTGGCATTGGGCAAACGCTGCCACCCCCGGTAGCGTGTGCCATCATAGCAAAGGGTCAAGCGGTAAGTTTGCTCTCCCATTCTTCTAATTCCTCCATAGCCTCTCTTTTGGTATCGGCAGTGAACAGGAATGTTCCATTGGCATAAACCTCGTAATGTCCTCTTTCCGCAACAATGCTCCAACTCATGTGTTCTCATCCCTTCTTGGTTTGTATATCTGTATTATAGCAAATACACTGTCCAATAAACGGGACTTTGCTCGCAAAAGTTTTGCAATTTTCCGATACCTGCCTCCCATTATACCATAAGGCCGCCCGAATTGCAAAAAGAAACTAATCCAACAGCCCTACATAAGAACAGATTCCCCCAGTAGGCCAAATTCCGATTTATCGCACAGTTTGATTTACCCCTTCGTAGGGGCGCGCATTGCGCGTCCGACAACCACCAAGAATTGGTGGTTGTAAAAAATGTTTCGTTTTTTGTAGAAATCACATCATTTTCGGTGG
>JAGBGB010000195.1 GCA_017936205.1 Oscillospiraceae bacterium | reverse complement strand
TTTTCGCTGAAGGCCTTGCTATATAGCGGTTTGCTTATAAAAGGTTATAACCTGAAAGTTCATTTTTAGACAAAAACCTTGCATAATGCTTAGGAATATGATATGCTATTCCTTGATTAAATATTTATTTCAGAGGTTTCTATGAAGCATTATCGAGTGGGAGAATTGGATATTCTGGTAGAGCCCGGACCCATCACCTTGCGGGAGGATCTGCTGTCAGAGCCCTTTCTCTGTGAGGAGGAGTGCAGCTCTCAGCCCTTCCGCATCCAAGTAGAGGAGGCAGATCTGTCCTTCCTTCGAGAGGCTCCTGTTGATTTGTATACCGGTAGCTATGAGTTGCGGCAGTGGCAGGATCGCAGCTTTCTCCTGTGCCACTGGGAGACCCATCGCTTCGCCTTCGGGCTATATCTGGATGAGCTGTACGGAGATGGTGTATTGCATTATTTATGCAGCAAGGAGCTTGCAGGGACAGTTAAGCTTACTGCTGCCCACCTATTAGGCTTGGCAGGACTCCATCACAGACTGCTGCGACGTGGAGCAATGGTACTCCACGCATCCCTGATCCATTGGCAGGGACAAGCCATCGCCTTTGCTGCCCCCTCTCAGGTCGGCAAGTCTACACAAGCTCGCCTGTGGCAGGACCATGCAGGCGCCGAGGTCCTGAACGGAGACCGTGCGCTGCTGTTCTATAAGGATGGACAGTGGTATGCAGGTGGCTATATTGCCTGTGGCTCCTCGCAGATCTGCAAGAATCGCATTCTGCCCCTGAGAGGGATCGTACTCTTAGAACAGTGGCAGGAAAATCATGCGCAGATCGCAAAGGGAAAGGAGCGGATCCATACCCTGTTTACGGGAGCAGAAACCTTCCATTGGAGCATGGAGGATACGGATCTGGCTCTGGATCTCGCAAAGCGCATTGCCGAACAGGTTCCTATGATTCATCTTCGCTGCAGACCGGACAGGGCTGCGGTAGAAACTCTGCAACATTTCTTGGAGGAACAGTAAGAATGCTGATTTCTGACTATTTATTCCAGAAGGCGTCAAGGAGACACATTCCGTTAAGTGTGACTTTAGAGCTGTCGCCTGTATGTAATTTTCAATGCAAAATGTGCTATGTCCGCAAAACAGAAGCCCAGATCCGTCAGGAGGGGAAGTCTCTGGTGCCCTGGGAAAAGTGGCTGGAGCTTTGCAAGGAGCTACGAGATGCAGGAACCCTGTTCCTGCTGCTGACAGGTGGAGAGCCCTTCCTGTATCCCCACTTCCGTGAGCTGTATACGGAGCTTCATCGTATGGGCTTCCTGATTATGATCAATACCAACGGAACCCTCATTGATGAGCAAACCATGACTTGGCTGAAGGAGATGTCCCCCTACCGTATCAACCTGACCCTTTACGGTGGAAGCAGGGAGACCTACCGCCGCATTTGTGGCAATGCAGGTGGCTATGACAGAGCCATGTTCGCTCTGCGAGCCCTGAAGGAAGCCGGGATCCCCACAGTGGTCAATGCCAGCATGATCCCGGAGAATGGGGATGATCTGGAGGCCATTATGGCTGTAGGTCGGCAGCTGAAGCTGAATACCCGTGTCAGCACCTATATGTTCCCTCCCGTGCGCAGAGATGCAGAAGAAAGCGATTCCCGCCTCACCCCGGAGGAATCTGCGGATATGTTCCTGCGGAAGGCGATCTTCGCTCTGGATATGGATCGGCGACTGGAATTTCTCCAAGAGCAGCTCTGCCCCCTCAGCCCCGAGGAGGATGCAAGCTGGGGCGAACACAAAGAGGAGTTTATGCGTTGCAGAGCCGGCCGCTGCAGCTTCTGGGTATCCTGGGACGGAACCATGTGTGCCTGCGGTCTGACACCCTTCCCCAAGACCTTTGACGTCTTCGACGGAGCTCTCATGGAGCATTGGAAGGATCTGAACGAGGCTGTACAGAAGCATACTGTTCTGGAGAAGTGTGCAGGCTGTCAGCTACGAAATTTGTGTAAGCCCTGTGTGGCAACGGTTTATGCAGAAACCGGAAAAACAGAAGGAAAAGCTCCCTACCTCTGCCAATTGGCACAGTGCTCAAGGGATCGGATCCAAGCTTATTTGGAGGAACACAACAATGAAGCATGAAGAAAAGCAGAAGAAACCAAACGACAATCAGAAAAAAACAACCACCTTCTGGATCGGAATTGGTGCAGCAGCGTTGATCCTGATCTTAGCAGTAATACTGATCATCCACAACGCAGGAGAGGACGAGAATACCGACTGGGCTCCCGTCATCCCCGGAGAGACCCTTACTACCACCTCGGACAATGCAGAACCTACAGAGGAACAGGCTCCTTCCAATGATGACCAACAGGAGCTCACCAACGGCACAGAGGAGGGCACGGAAGCTGCAAGTACACCGAGTACCTCTATCATGGGCAATACCATCCCCACCTTGGGAGATGAGGAGCCCTACGAGGACTGGCTGGCTGCTGCCATGATCATCGGCATCTCCATGCAGTATGACGATTACGAATTCTTAGGGATCTACACCGCCTCAGAAACGCCCCTGTCTGCCCACAGCAGCAGTGGCGGAGCCTATGTGGTCTTTAACGGAAACGGAGAAGCCCTCGCCCTCAAGTCCCTTCCTCTGGAGGGAGAACGGGATGAACAAGACACCATGGATCTCTATGTCCCTGCCATCGGCTACGCCACCTATGAGCTGATCCCCATAGAATCCGTCCCCGTTGCCTCCCTGAACGAGCGTAAGCTCGAAGACTTAGAAGACCTGATCATCGCCTCCACCCAGGTGTCCATTATTGAGCGCCCCTGAGCA
>JAGBGB010000194.1 GCA_017936205.1 Oscillospiraceae bacterium | reverse complement strand
CGTAAAATGCTTGTCATCCGCAGCAGCTCTCCCGGCGAGAACAGCTTCAGCAAGGCATTCAATTCCTCCTGCGTGCAAACACCGGAAATCATGGAGGAGCCGCTTTTGGGCACGCTCCGCAGGATCAGCAGATCTCTGGAAACGGTACATAGCTCATCCAACATAGCGGATAGATCCTTCCCCTCTGCATACTGCTCCTGGAATATCTGCAAGGTTGCTGCTGTATCGTGGGCGGCAATGGATCGGAGCATTTGCGCCGTTTGTCTGGTTCCTGCCAAGCCAAGAATGCGGCAGACCTCCTCGGTAGTGACTGCCGATGCCGCAGCAGAGGCACATTGATCCAGCAAGCTGACTGCATCACGCAAGCCCCCGTCTGCCAGACGAGCTAAGAAGGTTGAAGCCTCAGGCTCCAGATCAATATGCTCACAGTAGGCAATATAGTTCAGGCGATCCACAATATCCTCCGGCAGGATCCTACGGAAGGAGAATCTCTGACATCTGGACAGGATGGTTGCAGGAACCTTATGGAGCTCTGTTGTAGCAAGGATAAACACAAGATGCTCCGGGGGCTCTTCGATAATCTTCAGCAGAGCATTGAAGGCACTCATAGACAGCATATGGACCTCGTCGATGATATACACACGCTTCTTGACCTCTGCAGGCAGATAGATCGCATCATCCCGAAGGGTACGGACATTGTCTACACCATTATTGGAGGCTGCGTCGATCTCAAGGACATCTACGCAAGCACCGGAATCAATGCTCCTGCAGGCACTGCAGCAATTGCATGGATTCCCATCCACGGGAGCCTCGCAATTCACCGCCTTGGCAAGGATCTTGGCACAGGTGGTCTTACCTGTACCACGGGTCCCCGTGAAGAGATAGGCATGGCTCAAGCGACCATTAACAAGCTGATTCTTAAGGGTCTGTGTTACGCTAAGCTGCCCCACCACATCATCAAAGCTCTGAGGACGATACTTCCGATATAAAGCCTGATACATCCTTCCTGTGCCTCCCTTCTGTTCAATACACTATTTTGTATTATATACGATTTCTAAAAGAAATGCAATGCCATCTTATAAAAAATTGCCGCTATCGGAGAAGGTCGTTTCTCCGATAGCGGCGCTGGTTTTAGAGAAGCCTATGCTCCGGACTTCCGTTTACTTTACGAAGTAGCTCTTTGCACTATCGCTGTAAGCGAACAGAGCCTTACACAGCTCGCCAAGGTTGCCGACCTTGCCGTTACCGTAGGTATCTGCGCTGTAAAGAAGCTCGTTGGAAACAGCTTCATCCTTCTCATAGACCACTGCGGACAGAACCGTACGCAGCTCTGCTGCCAGAAGTCCGTCAAAGGTGAAGGCATAGAGCTCCGTACCTTCCTTGTAGGATTCCGGTGCTTCTACGGTGACCGTCTTGCCCACTCCATAGATATCTACGAAGCTGACGCGGAGAGTCAGATCCTCTACCTTACCGTTATATTTGCTCAGGTCAACCACATAGCGAATACCTACCTTGGCATTCAGATCTAAAGCCTTGCCTGCCCACTGAACAGTAGGATCTGCAAACAAGGGCATTTCAAGAGACATATCGCCGAAGGTCACAGCAGACAGATCGCTGAGGAATGCCTTGTGGGCATCGGTCATGTTCTGGTCAGCCAGCGCATCGGTTCGGTAGTTCTTGAAGATCTGTGCCTTAGCACCATAGCGGAGCAGGTCTGCACACAGAGGCTTCAAGCCCTCAAGGACCTGAGGCTTATTCAGCTGAGAATAAGCATACTGTGCAACAGAATAGGTATCTACTGCAGAGCAGTAAAGCTGTCCGTTCTTCCGTCCATAGACCACAGCACGAAGCTCATTGTTCATATGAACTGCAGTAAGACCGTCCAGTACAAAGTAGTAGTTATTGCCCCGATCCTCAGGACTCAGCTTGTGGACAGAATATCCCGTCTTGGTGTTGCCGCTATACTCATCGATCTGAATCTCCAAATACAGAGTACTCAAATCATATCCGTCCACTGCTGCCTTGGAAAGGACATAGTTCACAGAAATATCACTTGCCAGGTTCAGGCTGTGAGCAAGCTTCAAGTTCTCGTTCACAACAGCCTTACCATCCTCTGCGCCGCATACACACAAGCCATTGATAAATCGATGGGTCTCGGTTTCTTCCAGATCACAGTTCTCACAGGTGATCTTGTGAGATGCTTCATCCACATAGGTGTAAGTCTTACTATGCTCCAGAGCAGGCAGAACCTCTACTCGGATCTGACCACAGAGTTCGCAGGTATACGCCTGAATACCGGACACGCCACAACCGGGAGCCTTGGTGATCTCTCCTGCATTCCAAGCATGGCTGCAGCGAGCTTCGTAAACATTATATGCACGGCTTTCATTGGAGTTGATATATATTCTTGCCAGTGCGATCCGTGCATCGGGATCCGTAGGCTCTCCGGTGAAGGTGATCCGCAGATCGCCCTCTGCAAGAGTCCCCAGAACCGCATCAGATGCAGTCTCGTCATAACCGAAGACAATATAGCTACCGTCTGCAGCGATCTCAATGGGAGCATCGGCTACGAAGCCATTGAGATACTGCGCACCGGTAAACTTGACGCCCTCAGCAGCCTCAATACGCAGCCACTTAAAGCCGCCTGCGTTGTAGGTATTGATGGCATGGACATCGATCTCTCCCGCTGCCATATCTGTAGCAAACTTCACATAGCTGAACTGACTGTGACGGAAGTGGGCAATACCCAGAATGCCCTTCATAGGCAGAAGTGCACGTGTAGCCTCTACCTCAGCCATAAGACCGGCAGAAACAGAGGGGTAGAATGCCTGGGTTCCCATTACGACACCGTTACCCAGCTCGGCAGCATACTTAGCGATCCCTGCGAACCACTCGGGACCTGCGCCATAGCTGTCAGTATAGGCCATGGGAGCGATGTAATCGTACAGACCTACAGCATCCTCGTAATTCTGACCATAATGCAGATCTGCAAAGGTCACATTGGCAGAGCCATTGAGAACACCGCCTTCGGGCATCACCGCTGCGGAGTAGATCAGATCGGGAGCAACAGACTTGGCTGCATCCAGAATTACATTTGCAAGCTCTACAATGTTGTTCCGACGATACTCAGCGATCAGCAGAGCATCCTTGTCACCATTGTCGTATGCATTGAAGATGTAGTTTTCATCTACACTCTCCCCTTCAGGCAGCTTGTCAGCGTAGAAGGTCTTGTTGATCAGGTACTTGACCCGCTCCACATCGGCACCCATTGCCTGAAGATTTGCAAAGTCCGTCTCACTCCAACCGTTACACAGATGGTTATAGCGGATATAATCCAGATGGATACCATCGATGTCATAGCCGGAAACCAATTCCTTGGTCAGATTTGCCATATAAGTGCGGTATCCCTCATCATAGGGGTTAATGCGATTGTTATCAGTGCCACGGATATAGTGGTACATCGCTGCTTCAGGATGGTTCTCCTTATACAGAGCATCCTCTACAGTGACGAGCCATGCGTGGACACGGATGCCGGCTGCATGAGCCATGTCAATGGTCTCCTGGAGCACATCGCGGTCGGTTCTTGCCAGCGCATCGGTGTACTGGGTCTTCAGGAAGCTCAGGGTGCCGCCGGTGCCCTTGACCAGCAGATACAGGTCCGTCACGCCCATCTGTGCACAACGACCAACCACAGTGTCTGCCCCCAGATTGAAGATATCCTCTCCCCAAACCCATTCGCCAACGATCCGGAATTCCTTGGGTCCGTCGAGCTCATAGGTTGCAGTGACTGTCAGATCCTCCTTGACTACAGAGAAGTCCTTGTCCCAACCAACGAAGGTATAGCCTTCACGCTCCGGAGCAGCAGGCTCAAGAACAGTGCCCCCTGCATAGGTATCCTTGGAAGCGATCACATTGCCCTCGTGATCCTTGAAGGTAACGGTATAGAGGGTATGATCCTCATAGACATTGTAGGCACGGCTTTCGTTGCTGCTGATGTACAGACGGACAAGAGAGGGTCTTGCCTTTTCGTCTGTGGGCTTTCCGGTAAATTCAATGTTCAACTTCCCCTCCTTCAGAGCACCGATGACAGTGCTGGAAGAGCTCTCGGAGTAGCCGAAGGTCACAGTACGACCGTCAGAAGCAATCGTCACAGGAGCACCGGAGGTAAAGCCACTTCCCAAGGAAGCCTTGGTGATCTGCATGCCCGCAGGCACTTCCACCTTGACCCACTTACAGCCGCCTGCACTGGAGGCATTGAGGAAGTCGATGCTCATCTTACCGCTGCTGTAATCGAATACAGACTTGGCATAGCTGAACTGGCTGTGACGGAAGTGGGCGATACCCAACACACCCTCCATAGGCAGCAGATCTCGAACTGCATTGATATCTGCCATCAAACGGGCAGAGGTCAGGGGGTAGAAGGACTGCAGACCCATCACCACATCGTTGCCTACCTGCACAGAGTAGGTCGCAATGTCAGCCATCCACTTAGGCTCCACACCGTAGGAGGCGGAATAAGCCATAGGAGCAATGTAGTCGTAGAGCTTTGCTGCATCCTTGTAGTTCTGACCATAGTGCAGATCACCGAAGGCGATGTCAGCAGAACCATAGGTAATGCCGCCCTCAGGCATCAGAGCACCGGTGAAGAGAATATCGCTCTTCGCTGCCTTTGCAGCATTGCGGAGCTTGGTGGCAAAATCTACGATCTGATTCCGGCGGTACTGTCCGATAAGCAGAGCGGTCTCATCGCCACTTCTGTAGGCATCAAAGATGTAATTTTCATCCACAGTCTCCCCTGCAGGCAGCTTGTCTGCATAGAAGGTCTTATGGAGCATATACTTGACCTGCTCTACATCGGCACCCATAGCCTGGATATTGGCAAAGTCTGTTTCGCTCCAACCGTTGGTCAGATGGTTATAGCGGATATAGTCCAGATGAATACCGTCAATATCATAGCCGGAAGCGATTTCCTTCACAATATTGGTCATGTAGGTCTGATAGCCTGCATCGTAAGGATTGATGCGGTTGTTGTCCTGCCCACGGACATAGTGATACACACCTGCTTCGGGATGGTTGGTCTTATACAGCTCATCCTCTACGGTTACAAGCCATGCGTGGACCTTGATCCCCTTGGCATGCGCAGCAACGATCAGCTCCTGCAGCACATCACGGTCGGTTCTGGTGCGTGCATCGGTATACTGGGTCTTCAGGTAGCTCAGCTTGCCGCCTGTGCCCTTTGTCAGCATATACAGATCTGTAACGCCGTATTTGGCACTGCGGTCTACAACGGTGTTTGCACCCAGGTTGTAAACATCCTCGCCCCAAACCCAGTCGCCTACGATTTGGAACTCGCCGTCCACATTGATCTTCTTATACTGAGCGGTTACGGTCATATCAGCATTGACTGCATCGAACGCCTGATCCCAGCCGGTGAAGACATAGCCGTAGCGAACAGGATCCGCAGGAGCCTGTACACTACCACCGGGGACAGCAGTCTTAGTCGCAAGAACCGTACCATCATGATCTACAAACTTGACCTTAAAGTTGGTCAGATCCTCATAGACATTATAAGCACGGCTTTCATTGCTTCCAATATAAATGCGCACCAGAGAGGGTCTTGCCTTCTCATCTGTAGGCTTTCCGGTGAATTCCAGATTCAGCTTGCCCTCTGCCAGAGCATTGAGGATCGTACTGGAGGAAGACTCGGAATAGCCGAAGGTCACGCTTCTGCCATTGGAAGCAATGTTTACAGGAGAAGCAGACTTGAAGCCGCTTCCCACGGAAGCCTTGGTGATCTTCATGCCTTCAGGAACCTCTACCTTCAGCCACTTCAGACCACCTGCATCAGAGGCATTGATGACTTCGATCTCCATCTTGCCGGTGTTACAATTATAGCTGGTCTTTGCATAGCTGAACTGGGTATGGCGGAAGTGTGCAATGCCAAGAACTCCATCCATAGGAAGCAATGCGCGGACTGCCTCGATGTCAGACATCAACTCCACAGAGGTCAAGGGGTAGAAGGACTGCAGACCCATGACCACCTGATTACCGGTCTGTACAGAATAGGTGGCAATATCAGCCATCCACTGAGACTCTACACCATAGGAAGCAGAGTATGCCATGGGGCAGATATAGTCGTACAGCTTTGCAGCATCCTCGTAATTCTGACCGTAATGCAGATCACCGAATGCCACATCTGCAGAGCCATAAGTAATGCCGCCTTCGGGCATCAGCGCACCGGTAAAGAGGATATCAGCCTTCGCAGCCTTGGCAGCATCACGGAGCAAGGTGGCAAAGTTTACGATCTGATTCCGACGATACTGACCGATGAGCAGAGCAGTCTTATCACCGTTTCTGTATGCATTGAATAGATAGTTTTCATCCACGGTCTCTCCTGCAGGAAGCTTGTCTGCATAGAAGGTCTTGTGGAGCATGTACTTGACCTGCTCCACATCGGCACCCATAGCCTGAATGTTGGCAAAGTCCGTTTCGCTCCAGCCGTTGGTCAGGTGATTGTAACGGATGTAGTCCAGGTGGATACCGTCAATATCATAGCCGGAAGCGATTTCCTTAACGATATTGGTCATATAGGTCTGATACCCTGCATCATAGGGATTGATGCGGTTATTGTCCCGCCCACGGACATAGTGATACACACCGGCTTCGGGATGATTGGTCTTGTACAGCTCATCCTCTACGGTCACAAGCCATGCATGAACCTTGATTCCCTTGGCATGTGCAGCAACGATCAGCTCCTGCAGCACATCTCGGTCGGTTCTTGCCCGTGCATTGGTATACTGGGTCTTCAGATAGCTCAGCTTGCCGCCGGTACCCTTGGTCAGCATATACAGGTCAGTCACACCCATTCTGGCACTGCGATCAACGATCTTGGCAGCACCCAGGGAATATACGGTTTCGCCCCATACCCAGTCCCCCACGATCTCAAATTCCTGCTGAGGCACATAGACAGAGCGTTCTGTCTCTTCTGCAGCACCAACAGGCAGTGCGATCATGGAAAACAGGATGGAGAGGCACAGGATCAGGGATAATGCTCGTTTTTTCATAGCGTTTCTCCTTTACATTTCCATATTTCATTTATCATTGCGTCCTCTTTTGGGCGAAGGAGGACGAAAAGATACAGCATTGGTCGTTTCTTTCAGTTTACTTCAAAAAGAAAGATTTGTCAAACCAAAATGAAAATACAAAAAAATCCCCTGCAATTCCATCATATACGGAAATTCTTTTTGTTTTTCACCCTGATTCTTCTATCTATATAAAAGCATTCGGCAGGAAGCCCCAAACAGAGCTTCCTGTCGAATGCTGCATAGTTATAGAAAAGAAAGGATAAAAATGAATCTCGTCAATTATAATGCGAATTGTGTAACCAGACCCACAACAAGAAGCAGAAGGGGGTACACCAAATAATTCCCTAAGCGACTGCCATGCCCCTTTTCCCCTTCATAAAAATGAAGGATCAGGAAGCTCATAGCAGCAGCCATAAAGAACAGGGAGAAGAAGCAACACAGGACAGTCGCCAAGGCTCCCACAAGGATCCGATAACGAGGCTGGTTCCGCACAAGCCACAGCACCAAGGTCAGCAGCAGCATGGGCAGTCCATACTCCACACTGAGAAGCATCAACCACAGCAGTCCTGCGAGGAACACAACGAATCGGATCATGTAGTGAATTGGACTTCCTTCCTCATAACGCTTGAAGAAGTACAGTACCACCAGAGAAACAACCAAGCCAAATACGGGATTCCGTGAACTCAGATCCAGCCAAGAACCGCAAATTGCCAAATTATAGGGCAATTCGCAAACCAAAGCCAGAGCAAAAACACGGAGGAAATACCGCTTCATAGAAGAAGTATGCTTGACCCCTTCCAGAAGGATAAAGGCAAAAATAGGAACCGCACAGGTCTCCATAGCCTGTAGAACCAATGAGATGGTCGTGAGGATCATTGCGCTGCCGGACTGGGACAACAAATGATAGAGCTCTTCCCCGCTCAAGACGTGGATCTGCAAAAGCCCGTTCTGCAGAAGTCCTCTGCCAAGGATCCCCGCTGCGGCGAAGATCATCCCCCAGATCCGCAGAGCTTGAATGCTCAAGCCCGCAGATCTTTTCTTTTCCAATGGTTCCATAAGCGGCTCCCTTCCAATTTGACTGTGTTCGTCTGACTCACCCATTGGGCATCAGCACTGCAACACCCCATGCAGGGAGCTGCAGACGACTGCCCTTTTGAGTAACTTCCTGCCCATCGGCAGACAACGAGGCTTTGAGTTCCCAACCATCATAGTTGCTTAACTCAACCCTTGCCTCTTTAGAATCGATATTCATGAGGATGATACACTGCTGATCCTGCCAACTCTTTCTCTGTGCACTGACACAGCCCTGATTCAAGGCAGCTTCCGCAGTGGTTCTCCCGTGGGAGATCACAGGCAGAGCCTGACGGATCGCAATGGCTTGACGATAATAATTATAGATAGAATTCTCCTGTGTCTTCTGCTCCTCCAGACTACCGAAGGGATAGCTTTCCGGCAAAACACAATCAGGAGGTGCTTGGGTGGTTCCCTGTTCTCTTGCTGCATTCCAGTACATAGGTGCACGCTTAGAAGGGTCGTTTCCCGAACCGGGCATACCCAGCTCCTCTCCATAATAGATGAAGGCACTGCCGCTCATGAACAGGTTCATTGCAGCTGCCAGCTTGATCTTGTTCTCGTCCTGCGCAGCAAAGCCGGCGATTCGTCCCACATCGTGGTTTGACAGGAAGGGAGCATCGATATACTCCGAATTGGATGCCAAATATGCCCTATCTGCCTTTTCCAAGGCGGTAGCATAGGTGCTCACAACAGAGGCATTCCCGGCTCCTCGCAGTACTGAAATGATCTTTCCGTCGGTGTTGCCGAAGGGAAAGGCAAACAAGCTGGTAATTCCACTGGTGTAGTAGTCGGTAATCTCTCCAAAGGTATCCCAAACCTCTGCAACCAGATAGCAGCCGGGCTTCAGCTCCTGTGCAGTTTGTTGGATCCAGTGGAGGACTTCGATATTCTTCTCGGAATTGCCTGTCCAGTATTCCTTGGCAGCGTCCAAACGGAATCCGTCAACACCTTTATTGAGCCAGAATTCCATAATGCTGCGGATTTCAGCTCGAACCGCCTCACTGTCCAGATTCAGATCCGGCATAGAGGAGGAAAAACGGCATTCATAGAACCGTCCGGATGCACCGATCTCCTTATATCCGGCTTGGAACTCCTCAACGAGATTAAAGTATTCCGCATAAGGGCAAGCCTCAAGATCCACAGCCTGTCCGGCAGGAAGACCGCTGATATACGCCTGCACCTTGGCAAACCAAGGGTGAGCAGAGCCACAGTGATTCACAACCAGATCCAGAATGACTCTGATCCCTCTTTCATGGCACTCGGCTAAGAGGGCATCGAAATCCTCCATGGTTCCGTAATCCGGATCGATCGCATAGTAATCGGATACATTGTATTTATGGTAGGAAGTACTTGGGTGAATGGGCATAAGCCAGATTCCTGTAATGCCCAGCTCCTGCAAGTAGTCCAGCTTGGAGCGAACACCGTTTAGATCTCCGATGCCGTCTCCGTTGGAATCGCAGAAGGAATATACAAAAATTTCGTACCAAGTACGATAGTTATCATCGGGGCTTTCCCCCAGTGCCGCGATCCCCTCTAAGCGTTCTTCCAGAGAGGGACCGCAGCCACAGAGAAGTGACAGAGCCATCAGAATGCACAACAGTTTCCCAAGGGTCCTCATATCTTAACCCTTGACTGAGCCGCTCATGGCTTCCTGATAGAACTTCTGAGTATAGAGGAACAGGGTGGCGATGGGAATAGATACCAGAACTGCACCGGCTGCGAAGCGGGTGAACCAGTCATATACATATTCCTTCTCCATCATATTCCACAGACCGATGGAAACCGTAAAATACTTTGCGTTGGCACCTGCGATGAGCTTTGCCATAACAAAGTCCAGCCAAGGTCCCATAAAGGAGGTGATCAGCTGATATACGATAATAGGCTTGCACATAGGCAGTGTGATCTTCGTAAAGGTCTGCCATCTGGTAGCACCGTCCAGATAGGCTGCCTCATCCAGAGCCTTGGGAATGGTATCCATATAGCCCTTGACGATATAGAAGCCTGTACCCGCACCTGCAGAGAAGCACAGGATCATGGCAAAGGGGATCATAGCACCCTCAGTCAGACCGAATGCCTTCAGAATGAAATATACAGCGATCATGGACATAAAGCCCGGGAACAGATTCAGAATCATTGCAATGTTCATATAGGGCTTACGGAATTTAAAACGCAGGCGACTGGTGCAGTAGCTCACAGACAGCACGAAGAAGGTGCTGAGCAAGCAGGAGCAGGTAGCAATGAACAGAGTGTTCAGGAACATACGAGGGAAGTTAATAATACCTGTCTCGGTGAACAGGCGCTTATAATTCTCCAAAGTGTAGGTCTTAGGCAAAAGGGTACGGACAAACTGCCCCGGTTCCCCACGGAAGGAGTGGAGAATGATCCAAACAAGAGGCAGGAGCCAAACAACGCACATTACCGCAAGGAAAATATGCACAATGGTATTGGTTGCTGTCTTTCTTCTCGTGACAGAAGAACCTAGTTTCTTCTTTTCCATTATTTGAAGCCCTCCTCTTCTTTATAGGATTTTGAACTGCGGTAAGTGATCAGAGACACAATAGACAGCACAATAAAGGTCAGAATACCGATAACTGCTGCAAGATTATACTTCTGCTGATCCACAGACAGCTTGTACAGCCAAGTAACCAGCAGATCCGTAGAGCCTGCGGTATTCTCAATACTCTGAGGTGCGCCGCCGGAGAGCAGATAGATCACATTGAAGTTGTTAATATTGCCGGTGAACTGGGTAATGATGTAGGGAGTCAT
>JAGBGB010000193.1 GCA_017936205.1 Oscillospiraceae bacterium | reverse complement strand
CTGAAGGGCGCAGGCGTGGACATGACAAGTCCCGAGCCTGTTGACGAGGCTCTGCAGTTGTTTGGCGAGCTGCTGGACGAAATGGAAGCGCTGATGGAGGACTGACATGGCAGATATCTTTATCCCCACACTCCACACCTTTGCCATGAAGAATCCCTTCACCGGTTCTTGTGGCATGCTGCGATTCAAAATCGTGCCCAATGTGCAAATGCTGACGCCAAAGGAAGTAGATTTTGAAAATAGTTCCATTACCGCTGAGTATTGGCACGGTATCTTCTGCTATGAGAAAAGTGAGATTGAAGGGAAAGAAACTTTCCCCATGACGGAAGAAGGTCGTCTGGACATGAAAGCTTGGCTGGAAGCACAAGTGTAAAGAAAAGGTCACCCAAAAGGGTGACCTTTTTTATGTAAAATAGTTGACAAATTAACCTTTTGTGGTAAAATGTCTAAGGATATGCAAAGGCATTGCGGAAACTAAGAAGAACGTCGGCAGCCAAGCGAGAGGGGAACGGTGAGAGCCCCTTATGTACGATTCTTCCCGCCACTTCCAAGCCGTCCGGGATGACCGGAACGGGTGCTCCCGTTATAGAGCAGCTAAGATACTGCCTTCTGGCAGTGAATTAGGGTGGTACCGCGATGCAACTTCGCCCCTATTGGTGGGCGGAGTTTATTTTTTTGAATTTGTAAATTTATTTGGAGGTTATTTCCTATGGCTACAAAAGCATACGGAGTAAACGAGCTGCGTGAAATGTTCCTTAGCTTCTTTGAGAGCAAGGAGCACCTGCGCCTGCCCAGTTTCTCCCTGATCCCTCAGAATGACGCATCTTTGCTGCTGATCAACTCCGGTATGGCACCTATGAAGCCCTATTTCAAGGGTGAAGTGGAGCCTCCCCGCCGCAGAGTCTGTACTTGCCAGAAGTGCATCCGTACCGGCGACATCGAGAACATCGGCAAGACTGCCCGGCATGGCACTTATTTTGAAATGCTGGGCAACTTCTCCTTCGGTGATTACTTCAAGGAAGAAGCAATTGCCTGGTCCTGGGAGTTCCTGACCAAGGTGGTTGGTCTGGAGGCAGACCGCCTCTATCCCTCTATCTACGAAAACGATGAGGAAGCATTCGAGATCTGGAACAAGAAGATCGGCATCCCTGCTGAGAACATTTTCCGCTTCGGCAAGAAGGATAACTTCTGGGAGCATGGTTCCGGTCCCTGCGGCCCCTGCTCTGAAATTTACTACGACCGTGGCGAAAAGTATGGCTGCGGCAGCCCCGATTGCACCGTCGGCTGCGAATGCGACCGTTACATGGAAGTCTGGAACAACGTGTTCTCCCAGTTCGATAACGACGGCCAGGGCAACTACACGGAGCTGGTCCAGAAGAACATCGACACCGGTATGGGTCTGGAGCGTCTGGCTGTAGTCTGCCAGGATGTTAACTCCCTGTTCGATGTTGATACTGTTATGAACATCACGAACCACGTCACTGCTATCACCGGCGCATCCTATGGCCAGAGCACCAAGACCGACGTTTCTCTTCGTGTTATCACCGACCATATCCGTGCATCCACTTTCATGATCGCTGACGGTGTTCTGCCCTCCAACGACGGCCGCGGCTATGTCCTGCGCCGCCTGCTGCGCCGTGCAGCCCGTCACGGCAAGCTCCTGGGTGTCAACCATCCCTTCCTGTACCAGGTTGTGGAGACCGTCATCAAGGAAAATGAGAGCCACTATACCTACCTGCGTGAGCGTGCTGACTATATTATCCGCATCGTCAAAATCGAGGAAGAGAACTTTGCCAAGACCATCGACACCGGCATGGCAATTTTCAATGCCAAGATGGCTGAGCACAAAGCTGAGGGCAAGAAGGTTTTCTCTGGTGCTGATGCATTCCTGCTGGCTGCAACCTACGGATTCCCCATCGACCTG
>JAGBGB010000192.1 GCA_017936205.1 Oscillospiraceae bacterium | reverse complement strand
AGCCAGGAGCTGGAGTTCATGGTGAGGTAGTAGTAGAGGTTGAAGCCTGCAAGAGCGTTGTTCAGAACGATGGTGATCTGATAATCGCCGGTCTTGTAGAAGCCTACTACATTGTAGTCAACTACCGGATATACAAAGTCATAGGAAACGTAGTATCCGAGCTGTTCCTGAGGCTCATTGCCCCAAACTTCGCTGCCGGTGAAAGCATAGAGAGCTGCGATGGTCTCATCGGTAAGCTTTACATAGCCGTCAGCATCAGCGGCTGCGCTGAGGATATCCCAGCAGCCTTCGCCGGGGATGTAGCCTGCGCCCTGATAGTCAGCAAGAGAGTTACCGCCCATCCAGCCGTAGCCTGCTTCCTGAAGACCAAAGTAGCATACATAACCTTCGGGAGTGGTGTAAACACCGTCAGCACCCTTAACGAGGTCAGCCATCTGATAATCCATCGATTCGCCGCTCACGGAGTTGATCTTCTTAACAGATCTGCCGCTATTTGAATACTCCTCAGCACCAACGATAGAGAGTGCGCCGGAGTATTGGTCGGTTGCGCGGTAGTTCTTGAGCTTGGGATCAAGAAGCTGCTGCATGGAGTAGATGTAGGTGTCAGCATTGATAGCGTCGCCATTGTGCCATTTAGCATTGGGGTTGAGATCAATGGTGTAAGCATAACCGGTGGTTGCCGATTCGGGAATGCCGAACTCGGGATGCTCAGCCTTTACCTTTTCGGTAACATCAACAGGGTCGCCTGCTGCCATTTCGGGGATGATCTTGTAGCCGGAATAAGGCTCTTTACCCTCGACAGGATGCAGTTCATCATTGAACACAAAGCTGTAAAGCTGTGTGGTGATGTAATCGAGGGGATAGGAGTCATCTGTGGTCTGTGCGGTGTGCGGGTTCCAGTTTGCTGCCAGTGTCGATACGGAAGTCTTGTAGACATATTCCTTGGATGCATCGAACACGACAACATTGCTATCTGCGCCTTCGGAGCCTTCTGCGCCTGTGGTCTCACCGTCTGTTGCAGGATCGGTGGGAGTACCGCAAGCGGAAAGGACGACCATCATGATTGCCAGAAGCAATGCAAGCAGTCTTTTCATGGGTATTACCTCCAATAAATTTTTATATGTGACAGATTGCTCTGTTACAGTTATGAATAATCCAAAAACGGACTTGTCTTGACAACCTATTATAACACTTTACGTGCTTTTTGTAAACACGAATTTGACTTTTTAACTCTTTTTTGTGTATAATGCAAGGATTAATTTAGCTTGAAAAATGGGAGTTTATTAATTATCATGAACATAATACATGAAATATTTTAACGTTTTATCACGTTATTATTGTAATGTATTCACAAAGTCTGCAACTTGACAAAATTCATGCGGTATGATAGGATTATATTAAACGATACAACGAAGGAAAGGATTATCTATATGAAGGAATTTAAAAGAAGAGGACTGCTGCAAATTTCAACGCTTCTGCTGACATTAATGCTGCTCATCTCGGGTCTCACCGGCTGTGCAGAGCTGGGGCTTGATGCACAGGATGCAATTGATATTGCAGGTGCATTCCTCGATGCGGCAGTGGAAAGCGAGAGCGGTAAAACTGAAACTCAAACGCAGACAGTCTCGCCCGAAAATGAGGGAACTGTCATTGATGAAGAGGGCAGCTACACCTCAAAAGAGGATGTGGCACTCTACATCCATATCTACGGAAAGCTGCCGGGAAATTTTATCACCAAGGATAAGGCACGGGAGCTTGGTTGGGAAGGCGGAGGCCTCGAGGATTTTGCACCGGGATGCTGTATCGGTGGAGATCGGTTCGGGAATTATGAAGGACTGCTTCCGAAGAAGGAAGGCAGAAGCTATACTGAATGTGACATTGATACGCTGGGAGCAGATACCAGAGGTGCCAAGCGAATCGTTTTCTCAAACGACGGGTTGATTTACTATACTGACGATCATTACGAGAACTTTGCACTGCTGTACGGAAAGGAGTGATATTATAGATGAAAGAAATCATCATCGATGCCGGCTGTTTTACAGACCGTACAAAGATCCATGAAATACTGAAAACTGCGCTTGATAGTGAGAATTATATCGGAAATAATCTGGACGCCCTTTTTTCTTTTTTCTGTTCCCCTTGCCCCGAAAGACAAGGGGATAATGTTTTAATGCTTATGT
>JAGBGB010000191.1 GCA_017936205.1 Oscillospiraceae bacterium | reverse complement strand
TGAAGCTCTGGGCACAGGAACCGTAGCGGAGCAGATCTGCACACAGGGTCTTCAAGGTGGCTGTGCTGCCTTCCTTGTTCAGCTGGGAGTAGGCATAGTCTGCAACACTGTAGCTGTCCGTGGGGGAGTAGTAGGGCTGTCCGTTCTTGCTGCCGTAAAGGACAGCGGATAGACGGTCGTTCATCTGTACTGCAGTCAGTCCGGTCAGGGTGAAGTAATAATAAGAACCCTGATCTACAGGTAGCAGCTTAACGGTGGTACTACCGGTCTTGTTGTTGCCCTCGTAGGTGTCCATGATACATTCCAGATACACCGTGCTCAGATCAAAGTCTGTAAGCAAGGCCTTTGATACAGCGAAGTTGACGGAAATATCACTTGCTAAATTCAATGTGTGGTTGATCTTTAGGCTTTCGTCTAACTGAGGCTCCTTTTCTTCGGTTTTACCGCAGATACAGGTGCCGTCCGTAAAGCTATGGCTTTCTGTAAGGACTGCATCACAGCGGTTGCAAGTGCCTGTGTGAGTACCATCGCCCAAATCTGCGTAGCTGTAATTATGGCCCAAGGCAGCTACAGTTTCCTGTGCCATAAGGACAGTGTTGCAGATGCTGCAGTGAGACCCTTCTGTCAGGCCGTCTTCTGTGCAGGTAGGAGCTGTGGCAGTGTCTGTTACAGGGCTGTGCTCGGTGCAGGGCTCCAGCCAAATGGGAGCGGTATAGGCAAGCTGCTTGTCAGCAGGATTGATCCGCACATAATAGTACGGCTGAGAAGCATCCAGAGGGATCTCCAAATAGGCGTAGCTGTCTGCAATGGTGGTAGTATAGACCACTGTACCGTTCTTGCCAATGAGTCTTACAGTTCCGATCTCCTCGCAATCCGGCTGGAACAGCTCAAGAACGGCGGTGATGGTGGCATTTTCCCCATACTTTGCAATATCGCCCATTTGATAGGTCTTCCCGTCTACTACCATATCGTAGTAGATGCGGAGGTTCTGGTCTACAGTGGCGTAGGCGTGACGGCGGGACAGTGCCCAATACAGACCGGCTTCGGTGAAATCGTCTGTGCGGACGACAGTACGCAGACCGTTTATACTTCCCCACTCGAGTTCATGGTGGTCCTGTCCGGCAGTAGGAGCAATGTGCCAGCCCTTGCTTAATGCGGAATTATAGGGTGCGTCGTAGGTTGCGCCTCCATTGCGAACCTCCATGAGATTGATGATCTCGTCTCTTTCCTTGGAGTAGCCACCGTACTCATCGAATGTGCCCCATTTATTACTGGGATGATTCCACATGGCAACGATGGGTGCATCCTGAATGTACTTGGTGCGGCTAATGGCTTTTCCCTTTTCATTCAGCCCGTTGTTGGCATTGATCAGCATATCATAGAAGTAATACAGACCGCTGAAATCCCCTGCAACGGAATTGGTCTCCGTACCTGCTGTGAGACGGGAGATGGTGCCGTAGCCGTTGAACACGTTCATATGGCCGGTTTCCTTGAGCTTATTGGGGTCGACTCGTCTCCATGTCATTTCGTAGCCCTGGCAGATAAGCATATTGCGGTAGGCGGCGTTGTAATCCTCCGTAATGAGCCGCTGCTCCTCCCAAAGACTCATAGTGCCGGCAGAATTCTTCAAGAGACCGGACATGTTGTAGTAATCCTTGATCTTGCTGCCTGTGGCTGTACTGAAATAGTTGGAGTGGTCCGTCATAAGGAAATAGTCCATATCCGCTACTCCGTGGATATGCTGATAAGCTTGGGTAGGGGTACCCTGACCGTCGGAGTAGGTAGAATGGTTGTGGAGCTGACCGAAGAGGAGGGTATTCTCAAACTCATGCTGCTCCGGTGCTGCAATGGGCTCTAAATTAAAGGAGATCCGGCATTTCTGACCGTGGGCAGTACGCTCTAAGAAGAACAATTGGAGAGTATGAGTGGTGCCATGGGCATAGGTGTTGCCGTTCCATGTGGTGACAGCCTTCCGCCCTGCAGCTTCATACCGCTGTAAAATGGCATGGGTCTGTGTGGCCGTTCCGGCAGAGGCGGTTACAGTGCCGGTAGCAAAGTCAATGGTACCCTTCTTTAAGCCGTTACCGCCACCTAAGTCCAGTACCAGACAGCCGTCAATAAAGACCCAGGCGTCGTCACCGCTGCTTAGCTCAAAGACCGTGTCCTTGTCCGTTTGGGCAAAGCTCAGCTCCATGGTCATGCCGTACCAGTTGTCGGGAAGCTTGGGATCGTAGGTGAAGGGAGTGAAGCCGTCACCGGCTTCTGCCCGCACATAGAATTCGTTGCTTTCTACATTATAATCTACGCTATTTAAGCTGCTGTCGTAGAAATAGCGTTCCCCATCGAATTGCAGAGGGGTGTTTACAGGCTCATAGGGATGGACGCCCAGAGCATAGTCCTTGCCGAAGAGATGGCCCAGACTGACAGGATTGAGGTTGCTGTGATTCCGTGTCAGATTGACCATGGGATAGCCGTCCCGTCCCAAAGAAGGGCTGACGGTAGAGCCGCTTGCTTCATAGAAGCGATTCCAGCGGGAAGTACCGGCGCAGAACACAACTCTGCCGCAATCCGTGGCATAGTCATTCCAGAAGGGGAAGACGTTCTCCATGGTTCTGCTGTAGGGCAGACCGGCAGGGGCATTGTCGTTTACCCGATGATTGTAATTATAAAGGCCCAAGGAAATCAGAGGATTCTCTACTGTTTCTATATCCGTTTCCATGGGGATAGGTGTTTCTGTGGTAGAGGTTCTGCCTGTGTAGGAAGTAAACTTGTCTGCAGGACCTACATAGAAATAGTCCACATCAAAGTCGATGGCATACCCGTTTGACCCCATAAAGCCGTAGAATAAGGAACGCAGAGGCTTCCCCATAATGTAGCTGCTTTCGGGAATGGGAACGGTGTATTCATGGAAAGTGCCGTCAATTTTCAAATCTGCCGCAGGCACTTTCAGGATCGTAGGCTTCCAAGTTCCCCAATAGCCCCGACCGCCGGAGGCAATGTTCACACGCATATCCTCCAGCTTGCCCTCGGCGGACTCGTCCTTGGACAGGCTTACGCGGAGCTTCAGCACGTCTCCCGGCTGTACGATGTAGCGGAGTTGGTTTTCAAAGGTGACGGCTGCCCAAGTGTTGTTGCTGTCAGCTAATGTTACCGCACCAAACATACTGCCATGTTCTGTGCCGATGCCAAAGCTATCTACAGAGTTGATGCTGTCACCGCTCACTCGCTTTGTCCAGTGGGTCACGGTGTTTACAGGGCTGTTTTTGTTGAAATCCAGCATGACATGGGAAGGTTGTTTTTCGTCTCCGATGTAGATATAGTCGTAATCCAGACTGTGGGCAGTGGTGAAGCCATCGTAGGAGAAGCGGACACACATATTATAGATGCATTCCATTTTTCGCCAACGGGCAAGCTCCTCCTCGTTGGTAAAGCGGAGAACCACATAGTCGTTACTTTTAAGGTCTGCTGCCGAAAAGGTGGCATTCAGACGAACATCCACGCCGTCTATCTGGGCGTAGGCGCTTCCGTCCTTGGTACGGGCGCAGATCTGCAGTGTGCCGTTCTTGCTGCCGTCAAAGCCGTTGGCACGGACACGGATCTCGGCGTATTTGTCGTACTTGTTGCCGTAATAGTGTATGCCCTTAGTACCCTTCTCACCTGTTTGTAGGGACAGATAGTTTTTACCCCCGGTGGATTTGATGGAGAGGGTACCGTCTGCCAGGAAGCCCCCATCGTCCCCTCGCTGCTCGTCATTGTTCATACTCAGGGTGCCGGCATAAGCGTGCCAGTTGGACACGGAAGCATCAAACTGGGTGCGGTCGTAGGTAGTAACGGCGTAGCGGTGCTGATCTTCTGCATGATTGGTGAAATCGAAGAACAGATCAGAGCCCTTCTCCGACAAGCCGGAGGGAGCGTTGTCTGCAGGGCCGATATAGATATAGCCGATGGTGATGGAGGCAGTAATGGTCTTGTTATCC
>JAGBGB010000017.1 GCA_017936205.1 Oscillospiraceae bacterium | reverse complement strand
CCTTCATAGCTGTTCCTCAGCCGATGAACGCCCTTGTTCACCGGCAGCTTTGCTATACCTTTTTTTACTCTGAACCTCACGGCAAAATTTTTTGAGAATTTCTTCATTTAGGGCTTGACTTTTTATTTGCAGACTCCTTGTTAAGCTGGGCATAGGCGTACTGGGCAATGGAGTAGGTATCCGCCTCCCAGAAATAGCTCTTGCCGTCCTTCTTCATATGAAGAGTGGCAGTGATCTCGTCTCCCATCTGCACAGCGGTAAGACCCTCTAAGGTGAAGTAATAGTAGGCCCCCTTATCTACAGGAGTCAGGGTCACCGTATTATAGCCAAGTTTCCAAGTATCGTAGTATTCAGGAATAGAGACCTCCAAAGAGAGCTCCTCACAGCCCTCCAGTTCTGCCTTGGGTACCACATAGTTGATGGAAATATCACTTGCCAGATTCAGGGAGTGCATGAGCCTTCTCCCCTCTTCCAATACAGGAGTCTCTATGACAGCCTTGATAAAGACTGCAGCAGCCTCAAGGGTTCTGTCGTCTACCATGAAGCGGTAGGGCTCTGCAGCGGTCTCTGCCTTTTGAGCAGCCTTGGTGTGGATCTCAGGCTCGTTCAGATCGTCGTCTGTGGGGGGCTTATTGGTAGGTGCTTCGTCATAGCAGATCTTCAGATCGGTGATGGAAAGAATATTCTTGGTCTTTTCGCTGCTATCGTAGGAATTATAGATCACCAGATATACATCGCCACTTGCAGGCAGATCTGAAACATCCAAAGAATAGTACATACCGGTGGAGGTCTTGACCTCGCTCAAGCTCTTTGTAACGGTGGTCAGGTCGCCCGTGATAGCTGTGACAACGAAGCCGGCAGCAAGCTTTGCCTCATCACCCAAAATGGATTTTGCACCAATGTCAATGCTGGTAGGAGTCAGCTTGGAATCCAATACCAGCTTGAAGGAAACAGCCTGTCCCGGAGAGAGATAGATCTCGTTCTTGGGGCCCACCTTGTTATAGGTGCTGACATTGGCTGCCACATTATCGGTTACAGTCAAAGTAGTTTTGTCGGTGCTTCCGATAATTCCTGCTTCCCCACTCACATCAACAGTGTCCACAAAGAGGGCATTGCTGGTTGCACCGCTGAAGTTATTCGCGCTGAAGTCTGCGGCAGACAGAAGGGTGTCGCGAATCTCCTTGATATAGGAGTTGGCCTCCCTGTCGATATGGTAGGCATTGTAAGCAATGCGCATATCCGTGCTCACAAGCTCCTTGCTCACATCAATGGGATCATAGATTCGAATCGCATCAAAGTAGAATTCGTTTCCGTAGTTGATCTCATATTCACCGTCACCGTTGAAGTCTACCTGCAGCTTATGATTGACCTCTACTGACACATAGTAGGTAGCATGGGGCAAG
This sequence comes from Oscillospiraceae bacterium, assembly GCA_017936205.1. Taxonomy (GTDB): domain Bacteria; phylum Bacillota; class Clostridia; order Oscillospirales; family Oscillospiraceae; genus JAZOXB01. The sequence goes on along the minus strand of JAGBGB010000017.1, from coordinate 4,795 downwards.
CCCTGGATAGATACCACAGGAATTTGATAAAGATCCAGCACACCGCTCATATTGACGGACAGCGCCTTCACGCAGTCCTCAAGCTCCATGTCATCATCTGCGTACACCGACACACGGATGTTTCCCTGCGTCTCGTTGGTACGGCTGATGATGTCGAAGCCGGTTCCGGTGAAGGAGAAGGTAGCCTGAGAGTACTTCTCATTGGTGGTCGCATTAGGCACCTTAACGCCCAGACCCTCAACATAGAGACTGTTCCCATTGGAAAGCTTCGTATCATTGGCATAGCCGGAATCATGGCCATAGACGGGACTGGGGGCATCCTCCGCGGGCCCAACATAGATATAATCTATAAAGAGGAAGGGCTTCGACTTGTCAATCGGTCTTACCTGACTCGTAGCAAGGGCAATACTCGAGATCATATCCGTCTCATACATAGCTTGAGGTACAACCGTTGTATCAGAATTATACAGTCTTTGTCCCTTCAATTTTACGGTATAGACGCACCAACCGTCTGAGAGAGCCTGCTCAATATTCGGTCTTGCAACCATAATATTGGTTTTGCAATTGCCTTTCGAGTCAGTATAGTAGAGAGCCAGCTGATAGGTTGTTCTGTCTCCAACAGCTACTGCATTGTCTATCTTTACCCGGACCTGTACGACATCTTCCTCATTGGCTCTGAAATCAAGTCCCTTATTTGTATAGAAGCCGGTCCAGTAATTATCAGAATCGCCCACAAAGGTGATAGCTGCACAGGTCTCTGCCAATGCAGCTTTGCTTGACGAACCGGTACGCCAGTTTTCTATGGCTGCATCGTAGTTCACATGCTTATAGGTATCGGTATCGTAGCGCTCCCGATCTTCCTCGCTGTTGTCAAAGCCGAAGTAGAGACTCTGCGCCGCGGGAGTGGCATTCTCCATCGGTCCGATGTAGAGATAGTCAATGCTGACAGTCGCTCCGTTTGTTCCGCCAAGCACCGGTCTAACTTGAGTAATTACCTGCGAATTCACATAGTCATTGTTGGAGTCTTTATTCATGGGGAATCGCAGGGTAAAATAGTCCTTGCCAACATGCTTGCTAAGCAGGAATCTAACAGAGGAACTTGCTTTGAGAGTTTGGTTTTCGTCCTTATAGTCGATTCTAAAGTAGGCCTCATCGGTATCGGTATTCTTTGCCACTGCATTGTGAATTTTAAGACGGATTTCGCAGTAATCATTCTCTCCCGGGATAAATGCCAGGCCCGCCTTAGTGTAAGGCCAAACATTATCGCCGGCACCGTTCTGAATTTCAGGCTCGTTGTCCTCATAACTCAGGATACCATTTTCAATGGTAGGAGTAGAGGTATTTGTTCCTCCGACCCACGTGCCTTCAAGATCGTAGTTTTTGCCACCATAGATGGGAAGACTATAGTGGAGATCATCAGCATCCGAATCGGTAAAGTCGAAGAACAAGCAATCCTCTGAATCGATGTTTTCCATTCTCCCCTTTTCCGGTCCTACGTAGAAATAGTCAACTGTAAGCTTGCCATTGTCTGTTTTTTCTTCGTTGCTTATCAGATTGATAAACGTAAAGCGGAAGGCATAAATGGTTTCAGCAGCAAGGTACTCCTCTGTATTCATAGGAATTCTGAGGGTGACATAGTCCTCGTTGCTTAAATGGTCCGTTGGGTATTGGTACTGGACATATTTCCAATCATCACCACTTGCTTCTGTCTTGAAAGTAACTCTGATATACACATTGGTATTATCGGAGTTTTTCCGGAAATTTTGCAGTTTAAAGCGAATTTGTGCATAATCCTTGTCCGTAGGAGAATAACGCAGGGGATATCCCGTTGCTGTTTGCTTAGTGTTTACATAGGGATATGTGTCCCGAGATGTCATAGTAACAGACAGCGTTCCTTTGGTCTGATCGACCACGGGGGCATTCATGTTTTGATTGTTTGTCCACCAAGTGGCTGCCGTGTCAAAATCCTGCCCCCCATACACCGGATCATCCTTATAGCGATCTTCATAGCCTTCCCCATCGAAATCCACAAAGAAAGCGCCCTCCGGGATATGCATCCGGTCAATGAGCATGTCCTTGTTAGTATCTCTCAGAAGCTCGAAATCCTGAGGCACATCTGCAGAGTCGGTGCCATCGGGCTCGGTCGCCCAGGGCGTGCTATTCTTGCCGCCGTCGGTGGTATTCACAGTTTTGATATCTGAGCCGGTAAAATCCTCTGCCTCATAATACATCATGGTAGCAGGGATAATTTCAATGGCGATGGATACATAATAGGAAGTCGTGCGATCATTCACATCAACAGAGTCTGCACCTTCCACAATTTCAGCAGGATTGGGGCTTACCACATCCACACGGTACACACCGTAGACGCGAGCAATGGTGGACAGGAATTGGGCAGGGGTATAGCAGAGCGTGTCTGCCTCTGTCCGCAGGAAGCTGCCGAAAGAAGAACCGCAGGAATAACTTTCATCCACATTTTGGCAGCCCAAATCCTTGGGAGCCTCCTGGGAGACCATTCCGTGGGATCCCGTGCCGCTGATGCCCTGGAAGGTCTTTGTCACAGTCGCGCCCTCCGGCAGCACCATAACCAAACACTGTTCCAGTTCGGAAAGAGGCAGATCCACAGGCTTACCATAGTCTATGACCACGCGCATTTGGTCCGGTACGAAGATCGGCTCCGTGTAAACCACAGTAGACACAGAAGCAATGCCGCTAATGGTTACAGTTTCAACTTTATTGCCGTTGCTATCTGCCTTATCATACTCGCAGAAGGTATAAAGCTTGCTGACAAAGGGATTGTCCGTAGGTCTTGCATCACGGGTGAAGCCCTTGATAAAAAGGCCACAATTCACAGGCAGTCCAAGCCTCATGAGCTCCATGAGCTGATCTGCTGTGAGACCGGTGACGCTGAAAACATGATTCTTTCCGAAAGGAGGATACTGGTTCTGATCTGTAGGTTCATTGAGGATCTTTGTTAGAATGGCCTTGATTTCCCCAAAGGTCTTTGCGCTCTCAGTATTTGCATCTGCAGGAGTCTTGTTCTCGCCACAGTAATACAGGGTTAATTGACCTACTGACGACTGGTTGCCACCGCCGGTGGGATCCTCCGTGCTATTGGTAGCCTTGTTGTTCATAATACAAACCGTAGGAGAAATGGTAACGCCCAGGGGATCGTCCGTAAAGATCAGGTTCTTCACAGGCACATCACGGGTGTTCTCCAGACCATACTGGTAGGTAATAGTCTCCTCAATCTCCACCTTGGTACCGGCAGGAATCTCCTCACCCTCCCCGTTGAATTGTTTCTCCGTGGTAATGGTGGTAGTGTCCATGATTTGAATGTTGGTGGAGAAGGACATATTGGACTCATTGGTATGTCGCTCAATATAGAACATATCAAAGGTATACACGCCGCCATCCTTCAGTCCCAGCTTTGCTGCCACATCGTTCAGGTAGAGAATGTCATCGCAGGGAGGGTGTCCACCGCCCAGATCCATGGCCAGCTTGCCGTTGACGAAGTAGTAAACATCATCGTCACCCAAGAAGTAGAAATACTGGTTCAGTGCCTTCTGGTAGACAAAGCTTCCGTGAGCGTGCATAGCAAAGTGGAAAGACTCTTGGTCCCGACCTGCATCCGAGGGGTCTTGCAGGTCTGTCTTATCCTGAAATTCCTCTGACAAGCCATCAAAACCCAGCCATGTGCCGGCTGTTTGATTATGTGTATCTGCAGCGTTAGAGCCGCCCATGGGAATGAAGCACATGTCTCCGCCGGGAATCGTCTGCTTCTCAGACAAATCCGGATTGTAAATCAGGCCAACCTCGCCCTCGTTCAGGGCAGGCTGATACTTAAGGGGACTATAGGATGTAATGGTATACGCTCCCGTATCAAAATCCTTCACCATGCGGAGATAATCATAGTTGTTGACGGTCAAGTTGTATGGAAGTGCATACGTTTCCTGGGTCCCATCTTCCTTTTCCACCGTCACCTCTTCCATGATGTCATCCTCAGGAACAGGTCTCCACATGTTAGTGGCAATGTAGTAAGCAAGGTCAAAGGCAGTTTCGACCTCGCTATAAGGGAAGTAGCCGCCATTTTTCCCGGTGTCAGTATTGGCCAGCGTTTTCGTCCAGGAACCTAAGTTTTGGGTCCAAGCCTCTGCTGTAGTGTCTTTTCCGGCTGCAGCGGAAATCTCGATGACCTTGTTGTAGAGCTCTCTGTTTACATATCCGTCCGTATCGGCAAATTGACGGCAGTAGCCTCTGGCAATGAGCCATGCCAAATATTCAATGGTCTTTTCCTTGTAGACGAGCTGCCCATTTACCAGCTCATCCTCCACCAGACCCATGGTCTTGGTGCCCCAACCGGCATTGGTCAGGGGACTGCCCTTAACACCGGGGAAGGGAGGAACATTGGAAGGGGACACACCGGCCTCTTCCAGCATATAGGAATATGCCGCACCACTTGCCGCCTCAAACATTAGGCCGTCCGAACGGAAGTCATAGAAGGTGACAGGGACATTAATAGAGGGAGTGAAGATTTCCTGCTTGCCCAGTAGTGTTTTCAGAGCCTCCGCCATTGCATCGACCTCTGCCTGCAAAGCCTCGGTCTTGTTGGTGCCATTGGCCCTGCCGTAAAGATCCGCAGCCTTAAGCACAAGGTCCTCCAGCTCCGCGAAAGGAACAGGATAATAACGATCTTCTGTACCATTCTCATATTTCTCAACGAGCCATGTCTTTACCTCATTAATATTGTCGTGGAGCTCTTTGGTATAGACCCTTATATCGTACTCAGCAAGAT
>JAGBGB010000190.1 GCA_017936205.1 Oscillospiraceae bacterium | reverse complement strand
CCCGTCCCCGTGCCGGGTTGATCCGGGTACGCGAATTTACCATGAAAGATGCTTACAGTTTTCATACATCCCAGGAATCTCTTGAAGAATATTACCAGAGAGCCCACGAAGCTTATGAAAAGATTTATCGCAGAGTCGGTATGAAACATGTAGTTTCCATTCTTTCCAACTCCGGTATGATGGGGGGAAGTATTTCCCATGAATTCATGCTTCTGGCGGATTGCGGTGAGGACAGTATCGTGCTTTCTCCTGACGGGAAAAGTTACAAAGCCAACCGTGAAGTTGCGGTTTCCGGTCTGAAATTTGAAAAAACAGAAGCCGAATTGCCTTTGGAAAAAGTCGCCACACCTGACGCAAAAACAATTGATCCCAATATAAATGCCTTGCCTTCAACTTCCTCCTGCCAAAACATTCCGCTTAAAGGATGGTTATCAGGAAACTTCTCCGGCTTCAGAGTGACCAACAGTGCAGAATTGGCATTATCTCCCCCTCTGTCACTGTAGCTCATGCCGTTAGTCACGACTCGACCCTCTTGAGAGGCCGCTGCCACCACATGACCACCGGGACACATGCAGAAGGTATAGGCACTGCTTCCATCCGGCAAATGGACAGACAGCTTATAGTCTGCCGCGGGAATTCCCTTGGGTCGTTGAGTACCGTACTGTGAAAGATCCACAGCCCTTTGGCTGTGTTCGATCCGCACTCCCATAGAGAAGGGCTTCTGTTCCATAGGAATGCCGGCTCCGTACAAATAACGGTAGGTGTCTCTTGCACTATGACCTATAGCAAGGATCAGATCCTTACAAGGAAGATAGTTCCGCTGTCCATTCTGCTCATAGTATATACCGGTCAGGCAGTTCCCGTCTCGCTCCAACTCCATAAGCTTGGCTCTGAAACGGATCTCACCTCCAAGCGTAAGGATGCGATTGCGTAATTTCTGCACCACAGTAAAGAGCACATCCGTTCCTACATGGGGCTTTGCATCATAGAGAATGTCTTCCCTTGCACCGAACTTTACAAATTGATGGAGCACCCAGCGAATTCGCTCGTTTTTCGTTCCTGTGTTCAGCTTGCCATCAGAGAATGTTCCTGCACCGCCTTCGCCGAATTGAACATTGGACTCCGGGTCTAAGGGACCACCATTCCAGAACTGTTCTACCTTTGCTTGTCGTTCCGGCGCAGGATCCCCTCGTTCCAGTACAATGGGCCTCATGCCCGACATGGCAAGCACCAAAGCTGCAAACATTCCCGCAGGGCCAAAGCCAACTACTACCGGCCGCTCTTTTGACTGTATTTTAGGAACCTTATAATAATAAGGTTCTTCGTAAGTTATTTTCTTATTCCGCAGCTGCTTTACAAGCTGTCGTTCTCCCTTTTTAAGGGTTACATCCACAGTATAGACCCAGAACAGCTTCGGCTTCTTTCGAGCATCTAAGGATCGTTTATAGATCTGTAGTGAAGTAATATCGGATGATCGTATCTTTAGTGCTTGCGCCGAACAATAGATAAGGTTATTCTTATCATGCTCAGGTGGTAGAATAATATCTCTGATTCGAATCATGCTTTCCCTCTCAATTCTCCTGCAAGGCGACCGGAAGACCATGCCCATTGCAGGTTATAGCCACCGCAGTCTCCGTCAACATCCAGAACCTCTCCTGCTGCATATAGCCCGGGGCACAAACGGCTTTCCATGGTCTGAGGATCAAATTCCTCTGTTTTGATGCCACCGGCTGTAACCTGTGCCTGATCCATACCCATATTTCCCTGAACCGTTAGTCCAAAAGACTTGCACATTTTAACAACTCTATTCAAATCATAGATCTCATCACAGTGCTGTTCCAGAGAAATGCCACAGGCTCTCAAAAGTGTCCGTCCAAGGCGATTGTGAAGAATACCTGTAAGTAAATCCTCCGCCCGTAGCTCGGGCATAGTCTTGCAACGACACTGAAGCAAATCCAGAAGCTCAGACTCATGGATATCCGGCAGAAGATCAATCATCAATTCTCCCCCTACTGCTCCTCTGGACAACTCGAAGATCACAGGACCACTCACCCCGTAGTCTGTGAATTGCAGTTCACCTCTCGCCTTCGCCTTCCCATAAGTGACCAAGGCTTCCGCTCTGACACCCTTTAGGGCTCGGACAAAGGTGGTATCCGTCTTCAACTGTACCAAGGACGGCAGAAGCTTTGTTCGACTGTGTCCGAAGGAGGCAAGGAGCTTGTAACCCATATCCGTTCCTCCCAGCTTAGAGCCTGCAAGTCCACCGGCACAAAGAATCACACGGTCTGCGTGGAGCTCCTCCTGAGCGGTTTTCGCAATAAATCTGCCATCTCTTTTACGGAGAGAAAGGATCTCGCAACCGGTCAGGATCTGCACATTCTTCCTCTGCTCTAAGGGAAGACGAAGGACATCTACCACACTATTGGCGCTGTCACTATAAGGGTATACTCGCCCTGAGGGCTCTGTAACAGTCAGGAGTCCAAGACTCCTAAAATAAGCCAGGGTCTGTTCCACGGAAAAGTGCTCTAATGCATAAGAGCAAAACGTAACTGCATCCCCATGATAGTTCTGTAATGAAAGATTCCGATTACTTAGATTGCATCTTCCATTCCCTGTAGAAAGGAGCTTACGACCCACACGACTCTGCCGCTCTACGAGAAGTACCTCGTTATGATCCTTCTCGGACGCAGTCAATGCTGCCATCATGCCGGAGGCACCTCCGCCAATCACCAATATTTTCATTATGCTCACATCCTTTTGTCCTATTATAGCCGAATTCCTGATTTCTCGCAAGGGTCTTCTTGACATCATTCCATTTTTTCGTTATGATATGCAAGGAGATGATGAATATGACCATGTCTGAAGTCATTGCAAGAATCAATGAACTTGCAAGAAAAGCCAAAGCCGAAGGCTTGACCCCAGAGGAATTAGAGGAGCGTGATCAGCTCCGACAGAGGTACATTCAATCTGTCAGAAATAATCTGAGAGCGCAGCTTGACAGCACCTATGTTGTAGATCCTCAGGGAAACAAACGGAAGTTATCTGATATAGCTTCTGAAAACAATCAAAAAGGAGAAAAGAAATGAAACGATTCCTCGCACTCTTCCTCGTATGCTGTATGGTTCTCGGGCTGATGCCTGCTGTTGCCTTTGCACAGGAAGCCCCTGCTGATCCGCTGACGGATGCAGATTATGTTCTTGCTGATCTGATGTGGGAAGCCGTAAATCAGAAGGAACAAGAAATGCATTCCAAGCGCTCCCCTGTTTCAAAGACGGTTGATGCACTGGTAAACACCGTTACCTCCTCTCCCTACTACGCCGAGGGATCCCTGATCCGGAACGGCGACTTCATCGTATGGGAAACCATTGACGGCATTCCTTGTGGTTATTCCCCCTCTCTGTTCAACAGAACCAGAGATGCTAAGCCTATGGAGGGCTACGACCCTGCAACAGCTGAGACTGAGCTGACGGTGTCTTTCCACACTAAGGGCGGAACTCCGGGCAATAGGGATGTTTTTATCATTCAGCCCTACTACGGAATCGACTCCTCTTTCACAGATCAGTACAACACAGAGGGCGAAGCCATTGCGCAGGCCTTAGGCGGAAGCTGCACCACCTATCGTACTACGGCTGCTTCCATTGACAAAATTGCCGATGCCATCGAAAGCGGTGCCGTTGTTGTCTTTGACAGCCACGGTGATACTGACTACTACGGAAGCAACGAGGATTATACAAGTAAGGCAAACACCTCTTATATTTGTTTGCAGACAAATTCCGGCTTGACCAGTGCAGATTACGAACTGGCAAACGGTGAATTCGGTGATTATTATCACGCTTACTATGCAGGTCTCAACGGAAGCATGCGCTATTACTGTGTAGATGGAACCGCCATTTCCAACCATATGGAGAAAAACTCCGCCAACGGTCTGCTGTGGATGGCTATCTGTCTGGGCATGGCTACAGACGGACTGCAGGCACCTCTCCGTGCCAAAGGCGTAGAGGTTGCTTATGGCTATTCTCAGTCCGTAACCTTTGATTACGACTACGAATGGGAGACAGTTTTCTGGGACGAGATGATGATGGGTGCCACTGTCTCTGAAGCCATTGCCAAAATGAAGGACGAGGTTGGTCTATGGGACTGGTGCCATGCAACAGACTATGACACCATCGCCGAGGCGAGAGAAATGGACTGTGCCTTCCCTATCGTTGTATCCTCTGAGGACAAATATCCCGGTCACGGGAATGTAGACGATCTGCAGACTGTCTATTCCACATGGACCCTCATGTCCGATTGCAGCCACAGCTCGGTGAGCTACATTCCTGCCATGGCTGCAAGCTGCACCACCGACGGAAACATCGCCTATTACCTCTGCGATTCCTGCAATGCGATTTTTACCGACGAGGCTTGTACTAATCGAATCAACATCAGCTCCACAGTAATCTCTGCTCTGGGCCACAGCTATGATAATGGTGTTGTAACTACACAGGCCACATGTGGTACAGCAGGTATTTTGACCTATACTTGTTCTCGTTGCAAGAGCAGCTACACCGAGTCCATTGATCCCCTGGGGCACAATTATGTAGACGGAGCATGTGCAAATTGCGGACAAGCTAAACCCGATGTAGTCCCCTTTACCATCGGTGCAAGTGGCACATATATCATCGCAGCCAATGTCAAAGGCACCTACTATGCAATGAGTAATGTCTTCCCCACCAACAGCAATAAGATCAACGGAACCATAATCTCGATTACAGACGACTTTGTGGACGAAGCCTTTGCAACAGATTATGCCGTTACCCTCAATTATGACAGCATAGCAAATACATACACCATTGAAAGCAATGGTTCTTATCTAAAGTACCCCTCCAGCACCAATCTCACTGCCTCCTCCACTCCCTATTCATGGACGATCACGCAGGGTGAGAACGGTTCCTGGAGAATCCTGTCTCAGACAAGCAATCGTGCTCTGATTTTCCGTGCCAACGGCTATTCTCTGTTCGGTGGCTACTACTTACCCAATGCCAATGCAGGCAACAGTGAGTATTTCGACATGGAGATCATTCCCGTAGGTACCTCCGGCACCGATTCTCCTGTTCCCGGTTGCCCTCACGAAAACACTACCCAGGCTATGGTTCCTGCAAGCTGTGAAACAGAAGGTAGACTCACCCTGACCTGTGATGACTGCGGTGCTGTTATCAATGATCAAATTCTCCCGGCAAGCGGACACAGCTGGGTTGAAGGTGAGCTGATCACCGCCCCCACTTGTGTTAAGGAAGGCGTAAGAGCTTATTCCTGCAGTAGCTGCGGTGCAAGTAAAACAGAAGTCGTAGCTGCCCTCGGTCATCAGTGGAATGACGGGGAGCTGACCACAGCTCCCTCATG
>JAGBGB010000189.1 GCA_017936205.1 Oscillospiraceae bacterium | reverse complement strand
TGACCCTTGGGGGCTTGGAGATCCAGGGCTTTTCCCCCTTCTATATCGGCACCGCTGCTGAGGGAGCAGAGGATCTCCTTGTAGAAGGGGATCGGCTGTATTTGTCCAAGGACGGACAGGCTCTTGGGGAGGGGGTGCTCCTTCCCTCCGGCGGTGGGGGCAGCGGCTCCGGCTCTACCCTGAAGCTCCTGAGCCGCAATGCAAACAGCAGCTTCTCCGTCATGGATACGGCGAAGGAGGCACTGATCCTCTATTCCTGGTCTTCCGTGGATACCGAGGACGGCAGCTCTACGGGGAAGGGCTCTGCAAGCTGGTTCGTCAACGACAAGCGTGTTGCTGCCCACAGCGTAGAGCAGGGGGACCGGAGCTTCGACATTCTGCCCTACTTGGAGGTGGGAGTGGAGAACACCGTGAAGCTGAGCCTTGAGGATGCCTATGGGGCAAGCCGCAGCCGCATTTGGACGGTGACGGTGATCAGCTTCGGCTTGACATGGAACTTGGAGGAAATGAGCAGCCATGCTTCTGCTGCCTTCGTCCTCCGTCTGGTTCCTACGGGCATGGGTGAGAAGACTCTGCGAGTGACCGTAGACGGGGCAGAGCTTGCCACTCAAACCGTTGCAGGTACAGGCAGGACCGTTACCGTAGACATTCCTGCTCTGTCCCACGGAGCCCACCGCATTCAGGCGTGGCTGGAGCTAATGGCAGAGGGGGAAACCGTTTCTACAGAGCCCTTGACCCATGTGGGCATCTGGTATGAGGAGGGGAACAGTTCGCCTGTGGTTGCCTTCTTCCATGAGGCGGCAGAGGTGGCTCGGTATGCCACGGCATCCCTGCCCTACTTGGTCTACGATCCCCTGACGGAGACTGCCAATATCGCTCTGTATGAGGGGGAAAGGCTGCTGCGCGCCCTGTCCGTTGGACGGGGTATGCAGGTCTGGGCATATCGCCCCACGGAGCAGGGGGAGCAGACCCTGCGCATTCTCATCCCCGAGACGGATGCAGAAGCAGAGCTGCCTGTAACGGTCACGGCTTTAGATTATGACATTGCCCCTGTGACCGCCGGTTTGGTGTTAGAATGCAGCCCGGCGGGGCACAGCAACAGCGAGAGCAACCGGGACAGCTTCGGCTACACAGACGGGGAAGGGGAGAATCATCCCTTTGTTTTTTCCGAACACTTCGATTGGGTCAACGGAGGCTTCCGACAGGATCCGGAGGGGGTCACCGCCTTGGTCATCAAGCGTGGCTCCGCAGTGACCTTGGATCGGAGCTTCTTTGACGGAGCCGCCTCTGCCAAGGGTCGGGAGCTCAAACTGATCCTGAAGGTATGCAACTGTAAGGATTACGAAGCCCAATGCCTGTCCTGTGTGGATCAGGGGGTAGGCTTGGTGCTGAAGGCGCAGGAGGGGATCCTGTCCTCGGAATCTCAGAGCTTGGTCTTCCCCTACTGCGAGGAGGAGAAGTTAGAAATCGATCTGAACATCGAATCCACCAAGGAGAATCGCCTTGCCACGGTCTGGCTCAAGGGCATTCCCTCGGGTGTCTTCGCCTATGCCCCTACGGATGCTTGGGCGCAGGGAACGGCGCAGCCTGTGGTCATCGGCTCCGAGGACTGTGATGTGTGGCTCTACGGCATCCGCATGTACGACAACAGCCTGACCCGCTATGACATCCTTGCCAACTACATTGCAGATGCAGGAACCACGGAGGAAATGATCGCCCGCTATGAGCGCAACGACATCTACAATACGGGGGGCACCCTCAGCCTCAGCAAGCTACGGGATGCCAATCCCGATCTGCGGATCCTGCACATTTCCGCCGGGGATATGACCACCTCCAAGACCCATGAGGTAAGCTGCTCTGTAGAGCTGAGCCACAAGAACGGCAGAGGCTTCACAGCCTCCAAGGTCACCATGAAGGCGCAGGGTACTTCTTCTCTGGAATACGGCTTGGCAGCTCTGAACCTGGATCTGGATTTTTCGGAAGCGGATTGGAGGGATGACAAGGGGAATACCATCACCTCCTTCTCCATGGAGGAACACAGCATTCCCGTCAACTACTTCAATATTAAATTGAATGTTGCCTCTTCGGAGAATGCCAACAATGTTTGCTTGGCACAGGAGTACAACCAATTCAACCCCTTCCAAGCCCAGCCACGGAGGGACAACAACGCTTCTGACAGTGTGCAGAAGATCCGGGACACCGTAGAAGGGCATCCCTGCGCAGTCTTCCTGACCAACACCGCAAGCAGCCCCATTACCGTAGGCGCCCGAACTCTGGCACCGGGAGAGACCCTGCTCTACGGCTGCGGAGATATGAACAATTCCAAGAAGAATTTCGCCGTCTTCGGTCAGGACAACAGCCTGTACCCTCAGCAGTGCTGCGTGGAAATTCTCAATAACAACAACGATCCCTGCCGCTTCAAGTCCGACGATCTTTCTGCAGAAACCTGGGACGGGGAGCCGGGAACCAGCAACTTCGAATTCCGCTTCCCCAAGAAGCCTACGGAGGAAATGAAGGAAGCCTTCCGCACCCTCCTAAGCTGGGTGGTCTCCACGGATCCCCAACAGGCTACAGGGGCAGCCCTCAGCCGCCCGACACAGTTTGAGGGGGTTACTTATAACATCGACTCCGCTGCCTATCGCTTGGCGAAATTCCGTGGGGAGTTAGGGGAGCATTTTTCTGTGGAGTCTCTCTTGTTCCACTATCTATTTACGGAGTTCCACCTGATGGTAGACAACCGTGCCAAGAACTGCTTCCTGTCCTACGAATGGGATCCGGCTGCAGGGGGCTACCGCTGGAATTTCAACAAGGACTACGACAACGACACTGCAGCCGGTACAGACAATTCCGGCGGCTTGACCTTCCGCTACGGCTTGGAGGACACAGACAGCGTGGGCGCTCAGAAGGTGTACAATGCCTCGGACTCTGTGCTGTGGTGCAACCTTCGGGATACTATGGGCGCTGAGCTGCAAGCCCTGTTCCACAGCTTAGAGTCCCAAAAGGCATGGGACACAGAGCGGATCCTGCAGCACTTCTCCTCCTACCAGTCTGCCAGACCGGAGATCTTGGTGGCAGAGGATATGTGGGCGAAGTATTTTATGCCCTACATCAACAAGGGAGAAAAGCGTTATCTGGAAATGGCGCAGGGCACCAAGGAGAACCAGCGTGCTCGCTTCTACCGCTACCAGAGGCCCTATGTGAGCTCCAAGTACCTCAGCTCCTATGCCACCTCCGATTCCCTGTCCCTGCGGATCAATGCCGTCAGTGACTTCAGCCTGACCCCCTATTCCGATGTGTATGCCTGTGTGAAGTTCGGTAATGCCTCCTTGGTCAAGCTCCGAGCCAAGAGGGGAGAAGAGATCCTCATCCCCTGCAAGGCAGACACCACCAATGACTTGGAGACCTATCTGTACTCTGCAGGGAGCATTTCCCGTTTGGGAGATCTCAGCGGCTTGCAGACCAGCGAGATCGAGCTGAATTCTGCGGTAAAGCTGCGGAATCTGCCTCTGGGCAGTGATGGGGTGGGTTACGAGAACAACGACCTGACCCAGCTGAGCTTCGGCACCATCTGTAATTTGGAATCCATAGATCTGTCCGGCTTGGGGAAGCTGACGGGGACTTTAGACCTGAGCCAATTCGATGCTCTCCGGGAGCTGTACGCCAGCGGCAGCGGCATCAGCGGTGTGATCTTCGCTCCCAATGCTCCGGTGCACACTGCCATTCTGCCGCAGGTCAGCACCCTGATCCTCCGTGGGCAGCGGAAGTTGGATCGCCTCAGCGTGGACAGCAAGAGGCTCCTGAACCTGCGGATCGAGGACTGCCCCCAAATCGACAGCCTGACCATGGTCCGTGCTGCCACCGCCTTACAGAGAGGGCGGCTGACCCGGGTTAACTGGGACAATGCCGACACAGATACCCTGCTCCGTTTGGCAGAGCTGACGGGCTACGATGAGGAGGGACAGCCCACGGAGCACTTCGTTCTTACGGGCTTCGCCACGGTCCCCACCATTGCAGAGGATGAGCTGAGGCTGCTGCATCAGAGCTTCCCCAATTTGGAGCTGAGCTACGGGGAGCTGGTTCCTGCCTATACGGTCACATTCCAAAACGAGGACGGTACGGTGCTGTACAGTCAGTTGGTCCGTCAGGGTGGTACAGCCCCCGACCCTGTGGCAACGGGAAGGATCCCCACACCTACCAAGGCTTCTACGGTGGGAGAGGACTTCAGCTTCTCCGGGTGGGATCAGCCTCTGAGCAATGTGACCGCAGATCGGCTGCTTACTGCCATCTACGCCTCCCTTGTGCGGAAGTACACCGTCCGCTGGTTTGACGGCTCCCGTCTGCTGCAGACGGACACCGTAGCAGCCTATGAGTCCGTAAGCTACAGGGGCACGGAGCTCAGCTCCACGGAACAGGATGTGGTCTGGATCGGCTGGGATAAATCCCCCACAGAGCTGGACAGCGTGACCAGAGATCTGGATGTGTACGCCGCCTATATGTCCCCCTTGGAGCAGGTAACGCCCAAGACAGACTACGACTATCTCTATTCCGACGATGGGGCGGACAAGAGCGCCTACAGCCTGCAGGAGTTCTACACCATTATCACAAAGGGCTTGGCAAAGGACTATTTCCAACTGGGGGACGAGGTGAAAATCTGTCTGAAAACCGACCTCTTTACAGACACGGAGATCGTTCTGCAGGTCTACGGCTTCCACCACTATCCATTGGCAGACGGCAGTGGGGAGTTTGCCAAGGTGGTCTTTGGTATGAAGGGAACCATGGATCAGGCCAGGGGCATGAACGGCAGCCATAGCAACACCGGCGGCTGGCAGGACTCCGTAATGCGAGGCTACCTGAACGATCAGGTATTTCCTGCTCTGCCCCAGTGGTGGAAGGGGATGATCAAGACGGTGCAGGTGCTGTCCTCTGCAGGGGGATCCTCTTCCGAGATTCTGAGCACAGAGGATCGTCTGTTCCTGTTCTCCTTAGGGGAGCTGGGATTCAAAACCGCCGAAGCCCCCTATGCACAGGAGGTGGATCCCGGTGCGGAAGCGATCCGCTTCGGTCTGTTCCTCAACGACGAGTCCCGTATCAAAAAAGCCTACAACGGCACGGGAGGCGCGAGAATCTGGTGGCTCCGTTCTCCTTTTGCAACCTCATCTGCCTGCTTCTGCGCCATTACAGCTACCGGCAGTATGGGTAGTGAGACCGGCGGCAGAGCAGGTCTTGGGAATTATGTGTCCTTTGGATTTTGCATTTAAGGAGGGGAGCATATGATATATATCCGAAAGGTGGATCCTGCGGATCCCATGCGATACGCCATTTCCCAGCCGGTGTTTGTGCTGCGGCAGAGGAACGGCATCCTGGTCAGCTGCGAGGCTGGGAATAAGGCCCAAGGCATCGTAAGCCCGGACGGTTCCCAAATCTGGCAGCTTGCAGACCGCCCAAGGCTGTGCGAGGACTTCCCCCTTGTACAGCAGATCACCATGGCAGAATACGAAGAATGGTATGCACAGCAAAATCAGCCGGAGGAGCCCGACCCGGAGGACACCGACCCGGTGATCCCCGAGGACACGGACCCGGACACCGTCCTGACCCGTGCGGAGCTCACCGAAAAGGTGGGAGAGTTAGACGAAGCTCTGCAGATGCTCTTGTCGGGGGTGACAGAATGACAAAAGAACTTCGAGAAAAGATCCTGGCATTTAACCGCAAGGCAAAAGAAAAAAGTGACAAGGCTGCAGATATGGACATCCTCGTAGCTGCCATTCTGGAATTGCCTCCCGGACAGCTCAAGAAGGTGCTGTCAGAGGATGTTCTGGCAGTGCTCGCAAAATACGGCTACGGGGAAGGAGGATGAGAATCATGGATCTGGAGCATGAACAGAGGCTAACCGCTGTGGAAGAACGCTCCAAGAGCAATACCAAGCGATTGGATAAGTTGGAAGCATCTACAGAGGCTATTAACCGCATTGCTACAAACATGGAGGTTATGGCAGAGCGGCAGGAACAAGTAGCAGAGCGGCAAGAGCACATGGCCGAGTCTGTAGATAAACTGGACGGCAAGGTAACCGCTTTAGAACAGAAGCCTGCAAAGCGTTGGGAAGGAATGGTTGACAAAGCAATAGGAGCCCTAATTGGTGGGCTGATTGCCTTCGTCCTGTTCCAGTTAGGCTTGGGATGAACCGAAGCAAACACGGATGTTCAATAAGTGCATGATCCGTGTAGTTTTAGTTTATTATCGTGCATGTTTTTCTGAAACATGTTCGTTAGCAGTTGAAAACGAGAGCTTAGCTAACAAAATAACCAATTAGTTAAGCTCAGTTAAGATTTTAGCTAAGGAGGAAATCGAAATGAAGAATTGGAAGTTATGGTTGAAGGCTGCAGGGATCCGTGCCCTGAAGACCTTCGCCCAGACCATGGTAGGTGTGATCGGAGCCTCTGCTCTGATCTCAGAGGTGAATTGGCAGACTGTCCTGTCCGCCGGAGCTCTTGCGGCTCTGCTGAGCCTGCTGACCAGCGTGGCAGGCTTGCCGGAAGTTAAGGAGGAATAAGCTATGAAAACTTATATCGGAACTAAGGTCATTGAGGCCGAGCCTATGACAAGAGGCGACTACAACCAGTCCAAGGGATGGACACTTCCTGTAGGTGAGAATCCCGAAGACGAGGGCTACCGTGTGATTTATCCTGACGGATATATCAGCTGGAGCCCGAAGGAGGTCTTTGAGAACACTTATCGTGAGATCGGCGAGGTGGATGAGCTCACCATGCCCCTGCTCAGAACCAAGTACACCAGAGTGTTCGTGGAGAGTGCGTTCTCCAACAATGCTCCCCACAATTACTTTGTCGCAAAGGCCGAAGACAACCATGGTCTGTGCCACATCCACTTCCAAGAAGGACCCATCAAGGAAGCAGGTGTCAACGGTGTTTGCGACGAAGATCTGATCTGCATGGTCATTGATCGTATGGAGCGTTTCCAGAACAGCCCCTTCGCCTGCAGAGAGAATGCACTGGCGATCACGAAACTGGAAGAGGCTCTGCTGTGGCTGCATAAGCGAACCATGGCCAGAGAGCAGCGTGGGGTCGAAGGGACACATATCGTATAAGGAGGGCTAACAAATGAGAAATCTGAAAATTTGCCTCGATCCGGGGCATGATAAGGGCTACAATCCGTCGCCTTGTGGGTTCGGGTATGCAGAGGGAACCAAGATGTTCTTCTTCGCCACAATGCTCAAAGCTGCACTGGAAAAGTACGGAATTGAGGTTGTGCTAACTCGCAGACGCGTGGAGGATAATCCCGATCTGTTCCAGCGGGCACAGTATGGCGAAGGTTGTGATGTGCTTCTTAGCTTGCACTCTAATGCTGTTGGCGATAATGTCAACGAGAGCGTGGACTATGTGCGCGTCTATTACCCTATTTCCGGAAAGGAAAAAGAGCTTGCTTCTGCACTTACTGATACGATTGCAGAGGTTATGGATACAAGGCAAGCTCCTCAGTATCTGACGCGGATCAACAGTAACGGCACGGCAGATTACTACGGAATCATCCGCCATTCGGCAACGCTTGGTGTTCCTGCTCTCATTTTGGAGCACAGCTTCCATACGAATTCTCGCAGTACGAAGTGGCTGATGTCAGATGCCAATCTGATGCGTTTGGCCACAGCTGAAGCTAAAACCATTGCGAGCCATTACGGCTTGAAAATGATCAAGGAGGAAAGCGAAGTGCGCTACAATACTCTGGCAGATCTGAAGGCTGCTCCCAATAGCCAGCACTATCTGCCTACCGTAGAGAAGCTGATTGCAAAAGGCTACTTGAACGGCAAGGGCGGTTCCGGAGATGATCTGATCCTGGACTTCTCTGAAGATTCCATCCGCATCCTCGTAACCCTCGACCGTGCCGGAGCCTACGGAGAATAAGCCTTGTTCTGACGACCTACTGCTTCGTCCTATAAGCTGTGACGGTGCCCTATGCGATGAAAGAAGAGGGATGGTCAAGGCCATCCCTCTTTGAGTCTTTATTCAATCTTTCCTTCGATGCGGAGCTTGTACTCCATCAAATATCATTCATCGTCGTCTTCTTCGTCTGCAACGGGGATGTTTCTGGAATCGAAACAACCTTCTTCGAACAAGGTATAATCAAAGGCGGTCCAGTCCAGTTCTTCACCCTCTTCTACAGGCAGCAGGCACTCTTCGGTGACGGCCTCTACATAGATGTGGTTCCGTTGCTTTTCACTGTGTGTCAGGTGATTCCACAGTTCCTCGGCTTCGTTGTTGGCCGCTTCTTTGGAGTCGAAGGTGGATGTAAACATGTCGCCTCGGTTAGGGTTGGTGCTTTCAGAAATGACAATATATTTTTTCATGGGTGTGATTTCCTTTCAATTTGTGTGGGGTGGATTTCCTTTTTGTCCAATTTCCCCTTCAGAGCGGAGCTTGTACTCGATCAGGTCTACGAGATATTCAGGAGCCTCCCTGTCTCCGATCTCCCATGCCTGGAGTGTGCGATAGGGTAGGCCAAAGTATGCTGCGAAGTCCTTACGGCTCATGCCGGAGGCGGTGCGGAGGTCGAGGATTCGGTTATGCATTTTAGGATTCCCCTTCAAGGTAATCTCGGTGCCAAATGGTGTCCTGGCGAGTAGGCTCGTCTGCCTCGGTGCCATCTGCATCAATAGCGTAGTAGGATGCGGTCCACTGGATGTCCTCGCCTTCGGGGATCTCAATCTCTCTGATCCAGCCCCAGTCGGACTTGTCCGGGATCTCATCGATGACCTGATTGTCAAAAGTACTGGTGTAGCTCCAGCCACTGCCATCGACCCAACGGGCCTCCTCGATGATCATTCTGTACTTCATGATATTTGTCCTCCTTTTTTGTTGTTGGGCTGTGCCCTTGTGATGTCTCAATTATACACAATGTGTATAAAAAATGCAATTCGCAAAATAGACAAAGATTTAGAAAATTTCTTGTGCAGTTTGTACACAATGTGTATAGAGACCAGAAGGATAAAGATTGGAAGGGTGGCGTTGCTGCTTAGTGAGGGGAGGTGGAAGCAAGAGGACAAATATTCCTTATCTGCCAATAGTAGAGGAGTGGATTTTCATCGGCAATTTTATCGGCAGTTTGAGTGCAGAAATGTGCAGTTAGATTGAAATATTTTTGCGATACACTGCAATATTTTACAGTAAGCAAGCCTTAAAAACCCTTGAAACCACAGGAAAAACCCTGTAACCTTAACGGTTACAGGGATTTTCTGTTGGTGGGCGAGGCGGGACTTGAACCCGCACGTCCGGAGTGGACACTAGAACCTGAATCTAGCGAGTCTGCCAATTCCACCACTCGCCCATATTTTGTTGGGTCATCGCTGACTGCTCAAACATTGTAGCATAGGAATCTGGTTTTGTCAATAGTTTTTTTGAAAAAATTTTGTTTTTTTGAAAAAAGGTTTTTGTGGCTGTGGAATGGGGCATAATCCTTGTAGGAGTCTTGGGAAGTATGGATCGTGGTTATGGCTACATAGAAGGCTCCTTGTGCAACAGACCGAATAGAAGCTGCTCTGTGTATATTCCTGTGATCTGATCGGTTCCGATTTGCTGATCCGTTGGTCGAATGTAAAGTATAAAATTCCGATTTATCGTACCATTCGTAGGGGCG
>JAGBGB010000188.1 GCA_017936205.1 Oscillospiraceae bacterium | reverse complement strand
CATAGCTGGCCTTTACCACCCGCCCGTTGACACTGATGCGTCCATTGTCGCAGGCTTCGTTGGCCACGGTCCGCCGCTTGATCAGACGGGATACCTTCAAATACTTATCTAAACGCATGAGATCGACTCCTTTTGGAAAATATGGAATAGGATAAATCAAGGGTCTGTTGCAGAGTGGATTCTGCAACAGACCTTTGTGAATTCTTACTTTGCTACAGCGTTCTTCAGAGCAGCGCCTGCCTTGAAAACGGGAATGCGGGTAGCGGGGATCTCGATGGCTTCCTTGGTCTTGGGGTTGCGGCCCATACGAGCCTCACGGGTCTTGGTCTCGAAAGCACCGAAGCCAACCAGAGTGACCTTGTCGCCCTGAACCATAGCGTCGGTCAGGGTGTCGATAACAGCGGCCAGAGCCTTCTCTGCGTCCTTCTTGGTCATGCCGGACTTCTCGGCGATAGCGGAAATGAGTTCAGTCTTGTTCATTTGAATACCTCTTTCTTATTGTTTGTTGACAGAATTTATGCTAATAAAATTTACCACATTCTAAGAAAATAAGCAAGTAAAAAAATGGAAATTACCCCTTGATTTTCAGAATTTTTGCAATTTTTTCTCCCTTAGGCAGAAGCAAGCAGTCTTCGTAGGTGATAGCTTTGAAAAGAATGACCAGTAACACATAAACCATCACTGCAACACCGATGGCAACAATGCAGCACAGGGCGAAGCTGCCAAGGAAGCCCATAAGCAGATCGTATACGAAGTAGGTCACCACTGCCATGATCACAGCGGCGAGCATGCTGCGCCACATACAGGGCAGCAGCTTGGGAGGCTCCTCCAGCACACGACTCATGGCGATCAGATTCAGGGTCATGATCACTAAGAAGCATACGAAGGTACCAATGGGTGCGCCCAGAATGCCGATATCCGGATTGCCGACCAGAATGTAGTTGACACCTACCTTCAGCAGACCGCCGATGAGGGTATTGATCACAGGCAGTACCATGTGGTTGTGAGCCTGCATAATGGCGGTGGTCATGGTAGTGACACTGTTGACCAGAATGGTGGGAGCTAACAGAGCCAAGAGCCATGCGGCGATGGTCAGCTTCTCCCCCTCATAGCGGCCCAAGAGAGCCATAATGGGCTCTGCCAGAACCAGCATACCCAGAGCACAGGGGGCTGCGATCAGGCTCATGACACGGAGGGAGGAATTCTGTACGGACTTGACCCCTGCGTGATCCTTCTTGGTCAGATGGGCGGTAATGGCGGGAATAATGGCTGCGGTAATGCAGGGGATGAAAGCGGTGGGGAAGTTAAAGATCGTCTGGCAGAAGCTGTAAATGCCTTTGCCGATCTCTGCTGCATCCTGTGCAAGGGACTGGTCTGTAGAGGGGTTCAGACGGGCGATATCCATCAGCTTGTTCATTGCCATGCCGTTGCCTTCTGCAGCGTGGAGCAGGCGGCGGACGACAGTCATGCTGTCCAGCAGATTGATCAGCTGCAAGCCGGCAGCACCAATGGTAATGGGAACCGCAATGGCAAGGAGCCGCTTGGCAGTAGAACCATAGGAATCTGCCTTGCCACCCATGGAGGAGACTTCCTTCCGATTTTTGCGGTGGGCAACGAAAACATAGAGCGCAGACAGACCAGCACCGATACTGATACCGGCAATGGTAGCGCCGGAGGAATATGCCTCACTGCCTGCCCACTGCATGACCAGATAGGCCAGGCTCAGACCGAGGAACAGCTTTCCTGCGGCTTCAATGATCTGACTAATGGCAGTGGGCCGCATATCTCCCTGGCCTTGGAAGTAACCACGGCCTGCGGAGGCGAAGCAAATGAAGAATACTGCAGGACCGAGAGCGAAGATGGAATAAGAGGCCTTGGGGGTCTTCATCATTTCTGCCAGAGCCCCGGGGAAGAGCATCATAGCACCTGTTCCCAACAGACCGATGGACATATAGGCGATGAGTGCGGTTTTGAAGATCCGCTGCATTTGTTTTCCGTTGCCCAAGGTGTGAGCCTCGGAAACCATGCGGCTCATGGCAACGGGCAGACCGGTGGTGGAGATCACCAGCAGAACGGTATAAATATCATAGGCGGCAGTAAAGTATGCAAAGCCCTGCTCCCCAATAATGGCATTGAGAGGGATCTTGTAGAACATACCAATGATCTTAACGATAATGGTAGACAGGGACAGAATTGCCGCACCGGTGAGAAAGTTTTGTTTTTTGTTCAAAATACCACCCTTCCTTCTTACTTCTGGTCGCTGAACATGGTGGGCATTACATGGTTGGACAGGGAGCGGACCACGGATTCCAGATCAATGGTGTGGTACTTTCCTGCGGAATAGAGGATCTTGCCTCTGACCATGGTCATGACTACATCGTGACCGCTGACACAGTATGCTAAATGGCTCATGACATTGTGGCAAGGCATGAGATGGGGCTGGGTGAAGTCCAGCAGGATCAGGTCTGCATCCATGCCGAGCTTGATCATGCCGCATTCCTGCTCACGATGCTGGGCTCTTGCGCCGCAGACCGTTGCCATCATCAGCACAGCCTGTGCAGGCAGGGCAGTGGGATCCAAGCTCTTGCCCTTCGCCATCAGGGTAGCTGCCTTGATCTCCTCGAACATATCCAGATTGTTGTTGGAGGCGTTGGAATCGGTGCCCAGCGCCACATTCATGCCGGACTTGATCATAGCGGTGACATCAGCACAGCCGGAGGCAAGCTTCAGATTGGAAACGGGGCAGTGGACAGCAGAGGCCTTCCGCTTGGCAAGAATCTGCATATCCTCAGGCTCCAGCCAGACACAGTGGGCAGCAATGGCAGGTGCATGGAAGACCTTGTGACAGTCGAAAACCTGTGCAGGGGTCAAGCCGTGGCGTTCCTTGCACTGCTCGTGTTCGGTCTTGCTCTCAGACAGATGCACATGCATACCCAGTCCTTCATTAATGGCAAATTCGCTGACTGCATCCCAAACCTCATAATGGGAAGTGTATTCTCCGTGAATGGATGCCTCGATCTTAATACGGCCGTTGTCGTAGTTGTGCCACTTTTCCACCAGCTCCACCAGCTCCTGACAGCGTGGGTCGGTTTCGAAATCGAAATCCTCCCCAAAGTGGGTAATGGCACGAGAAATATTGGCTTTTATTCCGGATTCCGCAACGGCCTGTGCGATCTCGTCGCAGAAGTAGTACATTTCCGAAACGGAGGTGGTACCGAAGCGGAGACATTCTGCAATGGACAGCAGGGTAGCCGCTTTCACACTGGGACCGTCCAGACGATCCTCTCTGGGGAAAATATAGTCGTTGAGCCAGGTCTGCAGATCCACATCATCTGCATAGCCCCTCAGGGGAGACATGGGCAGATGGGTATGGCAGTTGATCAGACCGGGCATCAGAACCATGCCTTCTCCGTTGATGATCTGAGCAGGCTGCTCCTCGGGAGCCTTCTTGGAGACGTAGCTGATCTTTCCCTCTGTGACTCCCACAAAGGCGGAGAACAGCACCCGAAGCTCCTCGTCCATGGTCACTACAGTGACATTTGAGAATAAAGTATCCATATGATTCAT
>JAGBGB010000187.1 GCA_017936205.1 Oscillospiraceae bacterium | reverse complement strand
GTCCAGATTCAGCGCTTTCCCTGCCCACTTGACCATAGGTGCAGCACAGTCCTGCAGCTCCCGATTGTTGTTGCCGAAGCTCACTGCCTCCAAATCACTGAGATAGGCTCTGTGAGCCTCTGTCATGGCTGCATCCACGAGAGCATTTGTACGATAGCCCTTATAGCTCTGGGCCTGCGCACCATAGCGGAGCAGGTCGGCACACAGGATCTTCAGCTCCTGAGGCACACCCACCTTATTCAGCTGGGAGTAGGCATAGGTGCCGATGCTGTAGCTGTCTGTTAAGGAGTCAATGCTCCAGCCGTCCTTCTTGCAACGGAGGGTTGCTCGGATCACATCATTCATATGAACGGCGGTTAAGCCATCCAGTGTGAAGTAATAATAGCTCCCCCGCTCCACAGGCTGCAGACGGACAGTCCGCTCCCCTACAAGGGAATTCCCCTCATATTCCGGGATCTCGCATTCCAGATAGAAGCTGTCATACTCTGCCAGCACCTGCTTCTCTACCAGATAGTTCACAGAAATATCCGAGGCAAGATTCAGGCTGTGGCGGATCACCATGCCGGGATCTGCAGGCAGCTCTTCCATAGCTCCACGCAGGTAGGCATCTGCTACCAAATAGGCATCCGAGTCTACCATGTATTTCACCGTTGCAGGCAGGCTCCGTTTCTCCTCCTCAGCAGGCTTCGTGTCGAAGGCAGCCTTGATATCCGTAACGGACAGCACATTGGCACTTCCTTCGGCAGCCCGATTGGTCAGGATCACATAGGTGTAATACTCCTTGCCGTCCGCTGTGAGCGTAAAGTCTTCCTCAGTAAAGTTCAGGCTGTAGAACTGGGCGGTTGCAGAAACCGTAGTCCTTCTGGTCAGCTTCATCTCACCGGTGACGGTGGTTCCGTTGGGGACTGCCTTGCCTACAGCAGCCTCCAGCACCGCCTTACCGCCGTAAATGGTCTTGGCTCCGAAGTCCAGACTCTTGGGGAATACAGGACTGTCTACCACCAGCTTGAATGCCACAGACTGACCGGGCTGCAGATAGGTCTCGTTCTTGGGACCGTAATCCTTATAAGTGGCAATGGTAGAGGAAATGTGGCTGCCGCTGTTGTCCTTGGAAGCATCAATGAAGATGGCACCTATCAGGCTATCCGTAGCACTGCCGAATTCCTCTGCTGTCAGCAGCAGATCTCGCAGCTCCGTGATCTGGGGATATGCTTCGGAATGATCCTTGTAAGCCTGCAGCACATCCGATCCCTCCTCTGCATTCACCGGATCATAGATCCGCACCGCATCGAAGTAGAACTCGTCCCCTCTGTTCAGGAAGGTTAGATCAGGCTTTCCCGCTGCCTTGTCTGCATCGGTATAGGTGTATTCGATCTTCTTATTCACGCCAATGGCAACATAATAGGTTCCGTAGGGCAGATCGTGAACAGAAGCCACCGGGATCTGGTACAGCTCCAGCTCGCCCTTGTTGTACACCGTCAGACTCTTGACACAGCTGTCCTGAGTCATGGTTTCCTTGGAATAAACCGCTACACGGATAGCAGCCTGATCCTTACCCGTACGGCTGATCAGGTCGAAGCCCGTACCGGTGAAGGAGAAGGTCCCTCGGGTATAGGTTCCGCCGGTTTCCCCCTGCTGATCATTCATGGTTACACCGGCTCCGTGGACGAAGAGGCTGGTTCCGTTGGAGAGCTCCTTGTCATCCAAATAGCTGGGATCGTAGCCGTAGACCATATGATCCGGCTCCTTGGCTCCGCAGCGGCAGACCCCGTAATAGAAGCTGTGGCTCTGTCCTGCTTGGTAGGTACAGCCTTCGTTGCCGCAGGTCACGGTATGTGTGCCATCTCCGTTATCCGTATATACGAACTTATGGGATGCCAGAGGCTGCTGCTGGGGAATATGCTTATCGCTCTTGTATTTATGGCACCATTTGCACCACGAGCCCTCTGTCATACCGTGGGTGTTACAGGTAGAGGCGGTGACTTTGAGGATCACATACTCATGATCCACTACGCCAACAGCAGATGTACTGGTGGCATCACAATAGAAGCAGGTATGGGATCTTTCTCCCTCCTCCAGACAGGTAGGCTCCTTCGTGAGCTCGCCGGAGTTCCATGCATGCTGGGGAACCGGTGCATCACAGCAGTGACCGAAGTAAATATAGTCAATGCTGTAAGTACCCGTCAATCCCGTAACACTTGCCATTCCTCTGAAGAAATCCACACGAACCGCTTCAATGGTGTTCCCGATGGCGATCAAGGGCATGGGGAAGCTGAGAATGGTATATCCACCCTGATCCACGCTCACGGAGTAAGGATAGGAACCATGGGCTTCATCATAGCTACCCGACATATCACTTGTGTGAAGATACACTCTGTAGCTGTTTGCAGCAAGCTCCTGCACCTGATCCATTGTGAGCTTCAGACGCACCTGAATGATCTCATCCGGTGTAGAAACCTTGTGAGCAATGTTATTCTTCGGATCCTTGACATTCATTCCCACATAGCACTCAGCTGTACTTGCCTTATTATAGTTGGCGGTCATATATCCCGGAACTGCAGTCTGGAAATTAGGTTCACCGGTCTGACGGCGAGTAGACCAGTCATAGCTCAGCTCCGGGCTCCCCTCTTGGAAGTGGAGAAGCGTTCCTTCATTCTCTACGCCGCAAACCGTGCATTTCCCACCTACAAAGCTGTGTCCCGTCGCATATTCACTTGCATAGGTATGCTCATAGGAGCAGACCGTGCACACTGCGTAGATCACCTTGTTGGTGGTACAGCTATGCTCCTGTATCACAGTGTTCTTCCACTTGTGAGCCTCCGCTGTAAAGCTGGGCTTCAGAGTCAGGTTAGAGGTAATATTGTTCAGATTCACCGCTGCATTGGCAGTTGTGACCCAGCTCTTAAATGTATAGTGGTAGGTTCCGTCGCTGTTCTTCTTCGGGGTCGCGCCCTGATATACAGAAGCCTCTCCCTTGTGTACAACTTGGGTCTCCAGCACCGTGCCCGCCTCGTTCTGATAGGTCACAGTATAGCGTGGGGTGGGCAGCTCACTTTCCTGTCCAATATAGATATAGTCAACCGTAAGAGTGCCGGGAACAGTCTCATCTGTAGACACGATCCCATTCAAGGATACACGAACAGACTGCACAAGCTGCGCCGAAGTGAAGCTGTCATCCAAAGCCGCCGTAAGGACCATGTACTCTCCATCGAAATCCGCATCATCGATCCTTCCCAGACTTGTATAATTGGTCCCGTCAATCAGAGTGTCATCCACGCCGTAGTACAGGCAAAGATTGGTAAACTCGTTGTATCTCTTGAGCCCCGACATCTTAAAGCGGATCTGCACCATATCACCGATAGAGGGGCGGTAATTCAAGGGCTTGGTTGCATAGCTGCTCGTCCCATCTGTGGTTTCCAGATAGATCGCCTGAGTGGAGGTCATATGATTCGCAGTTATGCTGCCCTCGCCGGTTTTGGATATGGTTTTGGTCGTACCTGCAGCGGCGATCCACTTATCCGAATTGGTGTCGTAATCCGTATGGAAGCCGTAGGTGTTGCTGCTATAGCGGTTGAGATCGACATAAGTGTTTGTGAAGTCGAAGAACAGCTTCTCGTCAGAGGGCACGCCATGCTCCGGTCCCATGTAGATATAGTCGATGGTAATGGTTCCCGTGCCGACCAAGTTGTAGAAGTTCACTCGTAAACCATTGAGGTAATCCGCGCTTAAGATCCCTTCCGTAGTGTTCTTTCCTACAAGCGTAATATATCCCTTCTCCGGATGCATACCCGCAGTAATTGGGATCTTCTGTCCCGTTTCATAAGTGGTCTTACCATTTTTTGCATAGTTAAAGACAACATAGGAGCTGTTCTGTACGCTCATAGTGTCGCTAATTTTAAAGCGGATCGCAACCACATCGGCTTTATCCGGAATATAATGGAGATTCTCCGGCTCTCCGTTATCACCGGTCTGCACATAGGTGTAGGTATATCCGACATTGTTGGTGTTTACACTGATATATCCATCCCCATGGGTTACAGAGTCGAAGCCTTTTCCCTCACGCCATGTACCCTTCCAGTTTCCAACATCGTAGTTATGACCGCAATAGACCTCGTTCTCATATCTCATGCGGTCTTCCTCTGTGTCAGTGAAGTCGAAATACAGGGCCTCCTGCACCGGTGCTCCTGCCCGGGGTCCAATGTAAATATAGTCATAGGTAACAGTCGAATCCACGCTGACAGCGAATTCGTGGCAGCCCAGCTTGATGGAAGTGATCGAGTCCAACTTACGGATGGCGTCAGACAGGGGAATCGTAATAATTTGGAACTCTCCGTCTCTTACATTCTGGGCATTGACTCTATGATACTTTTCTTCATATCCGCCTGAATACCAGAACCGTATGAACGGGGAATAAGTGCCACAAACCATGTTGTTCATTTTTACACGGAGCTGCAGAACCTCCGCCTTATGAGGGTCGTATTGCAGCCCCTTCAATTCAATGGACAGGCTATTTTTTTCTGAGGTTGCAACATTGGGGCTATGTGTAACTGTCCCAACCACATCATGCACATCATCTGCCTCATAAGCAAATTCATAAGGTGCCGATTTTTCTGAAGTGGAAGCAATATACTGCAAGCCTTGCCAACCTGTTGTATCACAATTCTGTCCGCCGTACTGGGGCAGAGCATATCTGTGACGATCGGAGGCAGTATTGGTAAAATCAAAGAACAGCGTATCCGTAGAAACATGCCGATCATCCGGTGCATCTGCCTCGGAACCGATGTACATATAGTCGATCTCATAAGTCCCATTGGGACGTCCCGCGGTCGTGCCGTGCATGGGATCCAGACGGATGGCATTCAGGGTTTTCCCCACATAGCTGTCGGGAATATTCAGGACCATGGTACGATAGTACCCGGTCTCCCATTGGCTATCATCCTGAATAGAGTAATCTTCTGAGTATCCGGTGTTTCCGTCTAATTGGAAAAACGCCTCGAAGCCTACCGCTTCTCCTGCATCCAGTTTTACCTTGATCCGAACACGGAGCTGATCCCCCGACTTGATCACATAATCCAGCTTCTGTTCCGACATTTTGATTTGAGGATCTGAGGCGCCTCCGAAGCTGCCGTACAGCACACCCCTCTGGGTATCCAGAGTGGCTGTCAGAGCATTTGCTGCCCACGCACCCGCCGCATCATCATAGAAGTCCAGCATTACATAGTCCCCGGACAGAACCGATGCGCCGAGACCGTTGGCTGCTGCCTTGGTGGGAGCCTTTAGAGTCGGTGCAGAGGGAGCTTGGGCGGCTGTGCCGCTGAGGGCTTCTCCCTGGTCGGCTTCCGTAGGATATTGATCCTTCTCATAGCCGTTGTTCTGCAGCTCCTCCGCTGCATTTGCGGTTCCCTTGGGATCCTCCCAGCCTAAGTTGGTTCCCACCGCCTCGGTACCAAAAACTCCGGTCGTAAAGTCTGTCTCATAGTACATCGTCGTGGCGGGGATCAGCTGCAGCTCCAGCAGAACATAGGGATGAACTCTACTCTGGGAGCCTGCATAAACAGAATAGTTCCCCAGAGAGAATACCACAAGGACCTTCTCCATACTGCTCATCATCTTCCCCAAGCGGTATTCCAGCACATCCCCCTTGCGGGTGAAGGTTCCGCTGCTTCCGGTCAGGGCATCCCCTGTTTCCTGACACCGAGGCTGCTCAGTAAGCTCTCTGTGGGTTTCGCCATTGGCACCCTTGGTGATCAGACCTACATAGTCCCCGACTGTCACGGGATCTACTACAAAAATCTTCTCCCTCAGGGATGCAATGGGGATCTGTACAGGCTTGCCGTAATCCAGAACGATCTGCACTCTCTGTGCCACAGGGGGAACCAGGTCATCCATAGAAGGAACCCGAAGCATACGGCTTGCAGAGCCGGTAATGGAGATCCGCTCCTGCTGAATGCCTACCAGACTGTTTTCGGTTTTTACATAGCTGCAATTGGAAACGACGGTGTTTACATAGGGAGTATCCTCCGATCCCATGTTCCTGCGGAACCCATAGATCGTTAGCTGGCACATAGAGGGAACCCCTGCTGCAAGGAGTGCCTGCAGATCCGCTACACCGGTTTCCGCTCCCAGCGTGACCCAATAGCTGCCTTCAGGCAGAGGCTGATCCTTGCCTACTTCGGTCTTCAGAGCGTCGATCATAGAAAGCATCTCGGATGCACTGCAGACTTGCAGGGTGGATCCGTCCGTCTTCCCCGTCTCATAGTCATAGCTGCGGTAATACAGGCTGATATCCCCGATCTCGGTCAAGGCTCCATTGGTCCGCTGAGGATCTGTCAGCACGATCTCAGTGGGAGAAAGCTTGGTGCCTAAGCTATCATCTTTAAATTCAAGCTCCTCTACCGCAACATCGCGGATATTCAGCAGCTCAAAGCTATAGGCAACCGTATCTCCGATATTCCGGATGGCATTTTCCTGCAGGGGCTCACCCATCCCTGTAGTACGATCCACAGTAGACTGTCCCTCTGTTTCCACCAGATACTGTCCCTTGGTGGTAATGGTCTGGGTGTCCATAATGTGCATATTGGTACAGAAACGCATATTGGAGCCCGTGGTATGTCTCTCTGCATAGAACATATCGAAGGAGTAGATCTCTCCATCCTTCAGATCCAAGCCCTTTTTCACCAGTGCATCTCGATTCAGGGAGAAATCCGTACCCGCAGCCTGATGTGCACCGCCGATATCCATAACCATCTTGCCGTCAATGAAGAAGTACACATCATCGTCTCCGAGGAAGGAGAAATACAGCTCCTGGTCCTCATAGTACACAAAGCTGCCCGATGCATGGAGGGTAAAATGATAGTTTCCGCCGTCAGTACGGGATCCGAAGCCCTGAGTAGAGTAATAGGTGCTTCGATCTGTTTCTACCCCGTCCTTCTCAAAGCCCAAGCCGTCAATGGGCATAAATCTGGGCGTATTGACGGGGGTCACCGTCTCCTTCAACGGAAGGGAATTATATATGTACGCACCATTGTAGATCACCTGATTCGTTGCATCGAAGGTATACATCTCAACAGCAGGATCCCAATACATACGGAGTCTCGCTCTTTCCGGAACCGTTGTATTATACGGATGATCCGTAGTCGTTTCGTCCCCGTCATCCAGTATATCATTCTCACCTACAGACCGCCACATATTATTCAGGGCATAGTAAGCAAGATCGAAGGCTGTTGTGCAATTCTTGGACAGGAGCACACCGCCGTTGTGCTTCCCCGCAACTCCGTTCAGAGTAAATTCTTCGGTTTTGCTGATGGTATCCTCCATAGAGCCCAGAGCCTCTGCACGGAGCTGTTCCGGCGTTTTCGGAGTCTCCTCGACCTCGGTGGTTTCCTCGGTGGCTTCCTCGCCGGTTCCCTCAGTGGTTTCTTCCGTAGCTTCCGGCTCGGTGGGCTCCTCCTCCAAGATCCCTGCTGCCCTCTTCTGAACGGCTTCGATCTTCTTCAAAAACCAACGGCAGTCATCACCGGGAAGAGAATTCAGGAAAGCACTGCTCTTCTCACTGTTCCATGTTTGGTCGATCATCATAAGGTTGGCAACATACTCTACCGTTTCCGGGGTGTAGATCAGCTGCCCATTTTGGAGCTCCTGTAATGTCAAGCGCGTAGCAAATTTCTTAAGCAATCCATCCGGAGCCGGAATGGTCGAATCACCGGGCTCCCACGGGATGGAAACCCCTGCAAGCGCCGACTTATCCGTCAGAAGGTCGTACAAATATCTGTGTGCATGGTTGCTGGGAATATCCAGATACTCGAAGAGCACACTATCTGCCTTGAAGTCCATGATCTCTACAGAGACATCAATGTAGTCCGTGTCTGTGTTGGCAAATACCAGCTCGCCCTTCCGCTGCCGGAGCAGGCTGTTATACTCCGCCAATTCCGTCTTGCTCTCCTCATCGGAGCACATGGAATCATTATAGCTGTCATAGTTATCCATGGTCTGTCTGACAGCATCTAAGAATCTGTAGTACACATCATGGGGATAGGTGCCGTTCGGATTGCCATCCAGATAGTCTTCCATTTCCCATAGACTGCGATACAGAGCCGCCGTTTCAGACAAGCGATAGAGGCTGAAGCCCATAGCCGATGGGATGGTGCACTGTTCATTCAGG
>JAGBGB010000186.1 GCA_017936205.1 Oscillospiraceae bacterium | reverse complement strand
GATCAGGAACAGAGCAGAGCTTTCTGCTGCCAACGATCCGGACATCGCCA
This sequence comes from Oscillospiraceae bacterium, assembly GCA_017936205.1. GTDB lineage: Bacteria > Bacillota > Clostridia > Oscillospirales > Oscillospiraceae > JAZOXB01. The sequence continues at coordinate 4,450 of JAGBGB010000186.1, read as the reverse complement.
TGATCCCCAGGAACATTACAAGGATCATCACAGGCATAACCATGGTAGTGGCTTCCTTCACGGTTTTTGCAAAGGCAGAAATCACAGAAATTAGGGTGATCAGCAGCAGAACCGTGGAGAAGATCACAGCCGCCAGCATCAGGTATTCCTGAACACCGTAAATATCGCCACCAAGCTCTGTACCTATAAGCTTTGGCATGGACAGAATGGTACCCAAGGTGCTGGAAGCACCGGACAGCAGGGCGATCAGGGACAGTGCCATGATCTTTCCAAGGGCTATATTACTCCTGCTGATAGGTGTGATCAGCAGGGTGGCAATGGTGCCTCTCTCCTTCTCTCCCGCAATGGATTCCGGGGCAACAGACATACAGGCTGAGAACAGGAACATGGTCAGCAGCATGGGCAGCATCATAGCAAAGAATTGGCTGGCCTCTGCCTCCTCCGGGGCTGCATCGATCTCCGCAATGTCGAACTTATTTGCCAAGCTGCTCTCATATGTGTTCAGCATAGCCAGCAGCCCGTTATAGGCAGGCTGAGAATCCGCAGAGGAGGTGTTGAAATACAGCTCCACCACAGGCGCCTGTCCCTGGCCGGGCTCATAGGCAGAAACCTGTGCATCGAAGTCTGCAGGGAATAGCAGTGCTGCATTGGCATTCTCAGAAGCCACCTGCTCCTGTGCCTCCTGCGCATCCGCTACAGGGAGCAGTGTGCAGAATTGCTCCATTCCATCCTTGAGAGATGCCGGAACCTGGGTCACTGCCACAGTGGGGGTCAGAGTCACGTCTGCCTCGAAGGTATCCATCATGGTACTACCCATGAAGGAATAGAGGATATAAATCAAGATCCCGGGCAGCAGAATAGCTGTAAAGGCCATGCGCTTATCCCCGAAGAAGCGCGCAAGCTCCTTCTTAAAGATCGTCAGCATTCCCTTCATTGTGCTTCCCCTCCCTCCATCTGCTCATACAGTTTAAAGAAGCGATCCTCTAAGCTTACGCCGTTACAAACAGCCTCTAAGCTGTCACAGGCAACCATTTGTCCATCAATGAGCACGCCTACTCGGTCGCAGAGCTTCTCGATGAGGCTGAAGATGTGGGTAGAGACGATGACCGTTTTCCCCTTCTGCTTCAGCTCCAGAAGGAAGTCCGTCACAGTCTTTGCCGTAATGACATCCAAGCCGTTGGTAGGCTCGTCGAAGATGATCACATCGGGATCATGGACGATGGATACCACTAAGGACACCTTCTGCCGCATTCCCTGAGACAGCTCAGATACCTTGGTCTGGGAATAAGAATCAATGCCGAAGCGGCTGAACAGTTCTTGCTTCCGTCTGTCCCGCACCTCGGGCTCTACTCCGTGGAGGGCAGAGAAAAAGTTGAATAAGTAATCCGGGGTAAAGAATTGCTCTAACTTCAGATCTCCCGTAAGGAAGGCGAGCTTAGACCGCACCAGATCCTCCTGTGTCAGCACGCTGGCACCGTCGATCCACGCATCCCCCTTGTCAGGCTTGATCAGAGTGGCAAGGATCCGCATAGTGGTGGTCTTACCTGCACCGTTGGGGCCTAATAATCCGAAGATCTCTCCCCGATAGGCACTGAAGGACACATCCTTCACTGCCTGCTTGTATTTGTCCTTTGTTCTGTTCAGCTTCCTCTGCTTGGCAGACAGCTTAAACTGCTTACACAAGCCGGAAACCTTCAGAATCTCTTTCCGATTTTCCATAGACTTCCTCCCTCCTTTGATGTTGTCATTATATCACGCCATATGTAAATTTGCAACTACAATTATAGATTCTAAACAGCCGTATGCGGCACAATTGCCTCCTCATGAGAATCGTAAGAGACTTGACAAATGGCTGTGTGCATTCTATAATTCTCACATAACAATATCGAAGAGGAGGCGGTTCTTTGGGCTTCTTTGGATTCTTAATTTTCTCGTTTCTGGTTGTTATAGCTTTATTTGCATTCCCCTTTTTCAGGAAACCGCCTGAGGATATTGGGAAGGCAAACAGCAAGCTGGATACTGCGGGCTTTATCACCAACATTCTGCTTGGTCTCTTATACCTCCCTCTGTCCATTGTGGGCTATTTGTTCGGCATGGTGAGCGAAGCCTATATGGAGGGTTCCACCGCTGTACAGAACTTTCTGTGTGACAGCATCACCATATTGGGCGTATTGACTCCCGTGGTAGCCTTCGGAGGAATTCTATGCTCTGCATTGCTACGCAGGCAGAGGCGGAGCAAACTGAGCTTTCTGACACAATTTTCCGGTTTGATCCATCTTGCAGTCTGTATCTGTCTCATCATTATACTGGATCACACATAATCGTCCTCAAAGCAAGGCTCCCGACAAATTCTTGTCGGGAGCCCGTTGTTTTACTTATATGCCGTACTTGGTGCAGTATTCCTTGTGGTACTCGGCAAAGTTGTGGGAGCCGCTTTCCTTGACCTCGTTAAGGTACTGGTGGGCATCGAAGTTGCCTTCCTCACTCTCGATCACGGCTACAGCAATGTTGGAGCAGTGGTCGGAAATACGCTTGTAGTTGGCAAGGAGATCGGACAGGACGAAGCCCATCTGGATGGTACACTTACCGTTCTGCACACGCTCAATGTGGTTCCTCTTGGAGCGAGCAGCCAGAACATCAATGACCTGTTCCAGAGGCTCAACACGCTGTGCAAGAGCCGTGTCATGGTCGATAAAGGCACGAGCGGTCATATCCACGATCTCACGGATCGCAGCGGTCATGGTGTTGATCTCTTCCACAGCCTTCTCAGAGAAGGCGATCTTCTTCTGATGGATCTCTTCTGCACACTTGTAGACCTGAACAGAGTGGTCACCCAGTCGCTCGAAGTCCCCGATGGTATGCAGCAGCTTGGAGATCTCACGAGAATCCCGTTCGGACAGGGAACGGGAAGACAGTTGTGCCAGGAAGGAGCCCAGCTTATCCTCGAACTTATCCAGCTCATCCTCCTGCTTGGTCACTTCATCCGCCACCTTGTCAGAATAAGTATCCAGAAGGGTCAGGGAGGAGAGAATGGCTTCCTTGGCAATGTTTGCCATCTTGCCGGTCATAGCGTTGGCCTCAGATACGGCAACAGAGGGGGTATTCAGCAGACGCTCGTCCAGGAAAGCACCCTGTACGTCATTCTTGGAAGGATGGATGACGAGGTTTGCGATCTTCTCCAACTGATTGACAAAGGGAACCAGAATGGTAGTGGTGAAGATGTTGAAAATCGTATGAACCAGTGCAATACCAAAGGCATCAATGGGCTTGTCCATAAAGCTCAAGCCAATAATGGCATCTGCACTATAGAACAGGATCAGGCACACAAGGGTACCGATCAGATTGAAGGAAATATGCACAACAGAAACCTTCTTGGCATTCTTGGAAACACCGATGGAGGAGATCAGAGCAGTGACACAGGTACCGATGTTCTGGCCCATAATAATGGGAACAGCAACGGCGTAGCTAACCTGTCCCGTTTTTGCCAGATTCTGCAGCATACTGACAGAAGCAGCAGAGGACTGGATGATGCCGGTAAACACAGCGCCGAAGAGCACGCCGATAATGGGATTCTTGAACACATCCAGGATCTGCTCAAAGACATCAGAATCCTCAAGACCGCTCATGCTGTCACCCATAAGGGTCATACCGAACATCAGGACAGCAAAGCCCAGAAGGATCTTGCCGATGTCCTTGCGACGCTCGGACTTGCTCATCATCACAAGGAGAATGCCGATAAACGCAACTAAGGGAGAGAAGTTGGCGGGCTTCAGCAGGGCAATAAGACCATCACCCTCCACACCGGACAGAGAGAAGATCCAAGGAGTCAGGGTGGTTCCGATGTTGGAGCCCATAATGACCCCGATGGTCTGCCGCAGGGTCATAATGCCGGAGTTGACCAAGCCTACCAGCATAACGGTCATAGCAGAGGAGGACTGGATGGCAATGGTAATGCCTGCACCCAGACCCATAGCCATGAAGCGATTAGAGGTGGTCTTCTTCAGAGCACGCTCCAGAGAGCCACCGGCAAGCTTGGACAATCCCTTTGACATAACATCCATGCCATAGAGGAAGAACGCCAAGCCGCCCAAGAGGGTAAACACCTTCAATAAGATCGTCATAGTTGTTTCTCCGTTCTTTTTCTTTTACTCATTGGCAGGACCGTCAGGAAGTCCAAATCCCACCAATTATAATTTAAAAGAACTTTGTCGGAATGTCAAGTGTTTTTTCTGATTTTTCTCCAATCAATGTGGCTACAGCTCCAAAATGATAATCAACATCGCATAGGATGCCCTCAATCCGCTCATTTTCTTTTCCCACTAAATTCCGATTTGTCGTACCATTCGTAGGGGCGCGCATTGCGCGTCCGACAACCACCAAGAATTGGCGGTTGTGAAAAATGTTGCGATTCTTGGAAAAATACATCTTTTTCGGTGGTTTTTGTATTCAT
>JAGBGB010000185.1 GCA_017936205.1 Oscillospiraceae bacterium | reverse complement strand
GGTAGCCCTTGAAGCTCTGGGCACAGGAACCGTAGCGGAGCAGATCTGCACACAGGGTCTTCAAGGTGGCTGTGCTGCCTTCCTTGTTCAGCTGGGAGTAGGCATAGTCTGCAACACTGTAGCTGTCCATGGGGGAGTAGTAGGGCTGCCCATTCTTGCTGCCATAGAGAACAGAGGACAGACGGTCGTTCATCTGTACTGCAGTCAGTCCGGTCAGGGTGAAGTAATAATAAGAACCCTGATCTACAGGTAGCAGCTTAACGGTGGTGCTACCGGTCTTGTTGTTGCCCTCATAGATATCCATGGCACATTCCAGATATACCGTACTCAGATCGAAGTCAGCCAGCAGAGACTTGGCTACGGCGAAGTTCACGGAAATATCACTTGCCAGATTCAAGGTGTGGTTGATCTTCAGACTTTCGTCCAATTGAGGCTCCTGTACCTCGGCTTTTCCGCAGATGCAGGTGCCGTCTGCGAAGGTGTGACCTTCTGTAACAACTGCATCACAACGGCTGCAGGTTCCTGTATGGCTGTCCCCCAAATCTGTGTAGCTGTAATTGTGACCCAGAGGAGCTACGGCTTCCTGTGCCACAAGGACGGTGTTACAAATGCTGCAGTGCGAGCCCTCTGTGAGACCGGAGCTTGTGCAGGTGGCGGCAACTGCCTCGTCGATCACTACGCTGTGGTCAGTGGTAGCGATGGTAGCGGTGCAGCTGTAGCCGCAATCACTGCAGGTGAACTTGATGCTGCCGGGGGTGGAGCAGCTTGCTTCGGTCACAACTCTGGTGGAACGCTTGTGATAGGTGATCCCGTCTTCGGCAAGGAAGCCCTGGGAGCCCAATCTGCCTTCCTCGTCTCCTACAGTTGCGAAATGCTGCAGGAGCTGGAATTCCGTGGTCATGGAGGCAAGATCGCTGTAGGTGCTGCCATAGTACTTGCAATCGAAGAGGGGGGAGAACAGCTTGGGTGCGGTCTTCTTCTCGTTGGCATCATAAACATACTTGAGGAAGTGGGCAAAGGCTACATTGTAGTCCCCGTGGCAGTGCTCTCTCAGACCCTCCCCGTTGTTGTTCATGTAGAAGCGAACATCAAAGTAGGGGCTTGCGCTGCGGCCTTCCTCGATGCCGTAGTTTACGAAGTGGCTGTAAAGCTGTGCCTCATCTGTGCCGTAGGCGGCCTTCAGCTCCGGGTATCTGTCTGCATAGTATTCTGCATCGAAGACCAGGAGCTTCAGTTCCTCGGGAATGCTGGTGGCCGTAGCACTTCTCTTAGGTGCAAAGGTAAAGACCTGGGGCCCTTCGTAGGAGAAATAGGTAGTAGAGCCCAACTCGGCGATCCACTGCAGGGGATAGTCGGTTCTTCCGTTGTTGATACCGGCCTTAGGAACGGGCCACAGAACTGCGTTGGGATCAATGAGCTTGTACACTGCCTTAGACAGACCTCTGCGCGCACCATGGTGCGCCATGGTTACCATATCGGTCTTAATGGAATAGTACTTACTGCTGTCGGAGGCATGAGACTTGTGATAGCGTTCCAGCATAATGGTGCTGACCGTTGCGGCATCGCCGGTGACCATGAGGGTCTTGCCGCCTGCGGTGAGGCGGAATACGGTGCTGGAGTTATTAAAGTTCTCGGAAACCAATTGCTTGGGGGTCTGGTTTTCGTGGTTGGCATTATCCTTTTCCCAAGTGGCGGTATACTTGGTGGTAATGTTGTCTGCTGCCCAGAAAATATCCTCGATGGTCAGGAGCACATCTACATGGAGATCGTCAAAATCGAAAGAGGAATTACACTTCCCTGTGTGGATGGCATTGAGAGTCACAATGTTAGTGGGGCCACCCTTGGCATTCTTAAACTTGCCTACCGCAGTGAGGATGGATTGAATCTGACTGTTACGGGTGGCAGGCTCAACAGCGGCGAAATATTTGTTCACCTGAGCCTCTGTGGGGAAGCGGTGATAGAAGGCATCCACCGTGATCTGGGATGCGTACTTGTTGGCAATACCGATGATGGCGCCATAGTGATCAGAGTGGGCATGGGTCATGAACCAGGCATCTACATGGGGTGTGCTGTCTCCCGTGACTCTCTGGAGATATTTGAAGAGATAATCGCTGTCGTAGCTCTTGCGGCCACCATCAATGACAATGGTCTTTCCTTCTTTCGTGCGGATGACGATAGAGAGATTTTGCATATAGTCTCCGGTTTCTGCGTCGGGAACCACACTTGGGAGTTGGTGGACGGTAGTTGCCGCTGCGGTATCCAAGGCAGAAACGCCGGGGATCTGAGGGGCAATGGGGGTGGCGGTAGTACCTGCCCATGTAAGGACAGCATAGGCCTCAGGGAGCATTCCATAGCGTACATAGTAGTCCAGAAGGAACGCATACATATACACACAGTAGCTGTGCTGCATCTTGCCGATGGAGCTGCTTGTGGTGTAGTTGGGAGCTCGACGGAAGCTGTCGATATTGGCAACGATACTGCGTGCCATAGAAATATAGTCTTCCTTCAGAACGGTACCCTCATCAGCCCCGGAGGGAGAGGAGGCTGCCGACACATCCGAGAAGGACAGTGTCTCATTGGGCGTGCCGTTCACAATGTTGAGAAGGAGCTTACATGCCAGGTCAAGGAATTGCTCGTCAGTACAAGCCTTTTCACCGATGGTTACGGTAGAAGGCAGGACCTTGGCATCCATATTGGCCTTCATGTAGGAGGCGGCTTCCAGCACACTTGGGGCATCTGTGGTGTAGGAGGCAGCGGTGCCGGTAGTAATGCCCAGCTTGTCGCCGCCGATGTAATAGATCTTATTGTTAGAGGTGCATACGATGTACAGACGATCGTTGAGGTACTCAATGGGGCCGGTGGCAGAGGTGCCGAGGTTGGTAATATATGCCAGACGCTCATAGGTACCGTTCTTGTTCATCTTGGCAACAGCGGGGGTCTCCCCGGTATTGCCGCCGGAAAGAAGAATGGCGTTGAGATTGGCAAGCTCCACACCCTGGAAGGAGTTGTTGGGAATGACCCGGACAGCCTTCTTCTGCTTAAAGTGATAGACGAAGCCGCTGCGAACATCCGTACTCTCCATAGCAATCAGCTTGCCGCTGTCCAGAGCCTTGTTAAGGGTCTTAGTGTCGTAGCAGGTATAGCAGGTAGTTCCGTCGTCCAGTTCAATGCGGATCACTGTGTAATTCTCATCTCCGCCACAGGCCACACGGACAGCGGAGCCCAAGGTTGCTCCGCTTGCGGTGCTGTTGGCCAGATGGTAAAAGCGGTTCAGGTCTGTGTAGGTATAGGTTTTCCCCGGCTCATATTGCACACGGGCAATCTGGGTAGAACCGTAGCTTGTGGCAGCCAACCCTTTGGCACCAACGAAGAAATACAGCTTGCCGTTATAACGGTAGCCTGCGAGGGATTCTCCGTTGCCGCATTCCGTCAAGGTCATGTGATCCACATAGGTGGCAGTGGTGCCTTCGATCTTCAGACGGGAGAGATACTGAGTACCGGTGCTGTTGCTTTGGGTGATGTAGAGATAATCCGTATCAATGTAGAAGTTCTGAATCACAGAGGTAAACTTCAACCCGGTCAGGGTGTAGCCTAAGGTAGCGGGCACATGGACTGCAGCGGGAACGCCCATCTTACTGCCAAGGATGGAGTATAGCTTCTGCCCGTTCACGTTGTCACTTGCAGGAACGGAGGCAATGTATACACGGTCGCCCTTGATGCCGATGGGACCGGTGGAGGTGGTGCCGATATTGGTGATATTTGCCAGAGACTGGTAGGTGCCGTTCTGGCTCATTCTGGCAATGGCAGGAGTTTCGCCTGCGTTGCCGCCGCAAACAAGGATCATATCGGAGTTGGCAAGCTCCATGCCCTGGAAGGAGTTGTTGGGAAGCACGCGGTTGTCCTGGGTTTGGGTGAAAGAGTAGATAAATCCATTGAGCACACTTGTCGTCTCCATGCCCAGCATTTTAGTGGAATCCAGCGCTTTATTGAGGGCCTCGGTGTAGTAGCAGGAATAGGTAACGGAATTATCCGTGGTCTGGATGCGGAAGGTGGTAAATAGCTCATTGGCTGCACAGGCAACGCGATTGGCGGTTCCCACACTGGTGCCATCGGCGGTGCTGCAGGACAGATGGATGAAGCGGGTCAGATCTGTATAGGTGTAGGAAGCACCTGCCTTGTACTCCACACGAGCGATCTGGGTAGAACCATAGCTTGAGGCTTCCAGACCCTTAGCTCCTATGTAGAAGTACAGCTTGCCGTTGTAATGATAGCCTGCAAGAGACTCACCATTGCCGCAATTGGTCAGGGTCATGTGGTCTACATAGGTGGCGGTGGTGCCGCTGATTTTCAGACGGGAGAGATAGAAGGTTCCTGAACCGGCATTCTGGGTGATGTAGATGTAGTCCGTATCAATGTAGAAGTTCTGGATCACGGAATTGAACTTCAAGCCCTTGAGAGAGTAGGACAGCTCTGCAGTCAGGTTGACGGTAGAGGCAGGGGTCGGAGCGGCGAATACTGCAGGCACAAGGGCACAGAGCATTGCCAGAGTCAATAGGAATGCGAGAAAGCGTTTTGTCATAATAAATACCTCCTTTTTGGATTTGAGATGCAATACTGAGCAAAAAACTTGAGCTTGCCCATATTTTGACAATTTCATTATATTCCCTAAGAAAGGGAAAAGCAAGTGATTATATTTATTAATTTTTACGGATAAAAAATCACATGATCGCAGAAGGCAAGAGCGAATATAAGAAGATCACCATTGTACCAATTTCCGGCACAATGGTGATATGAATTGCTGCAGTTACGAGTCTATACTTTTCCGCCATTGGCAGATCATACCGTATTTCTTCAGGAAAAGGAAGGAGCGGCGTATTTGCGAAAGTGTGTATTGGGGATTGCCGGCATGGAACTGCTCTACAGACCCGGGAGCAGTGGATAAATACGCCATAATTTCCCGGGGTATCGCTCCTTCCTCGGCATATTTCAGGAATGAGCGATATTGGGGAAGGTGGGATACCGGTGTTTCTCTGCCGTGGGGTGTGGGAGTAAAGCAAGTATCATCTCGCAGCAGCTCCGTAGGATAGGATTGAAAATCCCCGCAATAATCCAGCATGGGGATCCCCTCCGGTATAAACTCTCCGGGATCCTCTTCTGCAATTCGCAGCAGATTTTCCCACACCTGTTCTGTTGCCGCCACTGTGTTTTTCAGGCTGAAGCAGGATTCCGCACGCCGACGGGAGGCTCTGCCCATCTCAGCGCAGACTTCCGGATGATCCAAGAGATATTG
>JAGBGB010000184.1 GCA_017936205.1 Oscillospiraceae bacterium | reverse complement strand
TGCCAGAGACAGGTCTGTTGTCATATACTGGGACATAGCGTTGTACAGATCCAACAGAGTCGTCAGATCCTGCTTGGTCTCGCTCAGAGCCTTCTTTGCAAAAAGCTCAACGAACTGCTTCTGCCGATCCATTCGCAGCAGGTTGGAATTCAGCAGCTTCTTGTCCCGATAGCGAACATAGAACTCTGCCTCTCGACCCCATAGATCAATTTCCGTTCCTTTCTTTACGACCCGATCGTCGTGCATTTTTACATCGGAGAGGGTAGTCAAATAGATCCCGCCAACGGCATCCGTAGCTGCTCCGATGAAGCGCATATCCATTGCCACATAGGAGTGGATGGGCATTCCGTAGATCAGTCGCCTAACCGCCTTCACAGTGTTCTCGCAGCTCAACTCCGCACCATCCCCGAAGGCATAGGCACGGCAGAGCTGGGTGTTCCTGCTCTCGATCAGGGTCCCGGACATGGAATAGATGTCCACCTGTGCATAGGACTCTCTGGAAATGTTCAGGAGCTTGGTCTCGCCGGTCTCCGTGTCTATGGACAGGAGCAGGACGCAGTCTGCCTCACCGCCATTGCCCGGGGTCTCCCCACCTTCGATCTCTGTCTTATCTACACCAATGAGCAATACCGTAGCGATCTTCTCATTAAGCACATAGGTTTCGCCCCGATATTGAACGGTTTTCCCGTCATCATAGGTAAGGATCCTGTCTGACTCGGTGGTTTCTTCCGTAGGCTCTGTTGCCTGAGGCTCCGTGGGCTGAGGCTCCGTAGGAGCTGTAGAAACCATCTCCCCGTGCTGGGGGAACTGGGCTTGGAAGCCCTCATAATCCAGCATACTGCCCCGTCCAATGCGGAACAGAATCAGGAAGGTTGCAGTGGCAATAATCGCCATGCACAGCAGCACAATGACCAGAACGATCAGCGCCTTCCCGATCCGTCTGCCGAGGCTTTTCTTTTTCTTGCTTTTCTTCGAGAATTTGCCCTTTTCATTGGTAGGAGAAGAGGCTTCCTCGGATCTATCATATAGCGGAACACCCTTGTTCAGATAATCCGAGGCTTCCTGAAGGGTCTTCAGGTATTCCTCCTGCTTCTGCTCCGGCTCAAGCTCAGGCAGCTTTCCGGTATTGGTCAGGTCATGATTGTGTTCGCTCATCACTGATCAACACTCCTTGTAACAGATATCGGGCAGAACCGCCCTCTGTGCAGGTTGACAGAGTCACAATGCGATCCTCTGTGCTGAGCACAACTCCCTCACGGACATTGGCAACCATGGTCCGAGGCGCCAGAATGTAGTCTAAATACTCACGGAAGACTTCTTCCTTCTTAAAATCAAAGGAATTCAAAATATGTCGTTCATCATATTCGTGGGCAGAAACAATGCGATAGGTAAGGATGTGGCCGGGGGTGTAAATGTAGAAGAACTCGTTCTCCTCAAAGAATTGGTCATCCATAAAATAGTGGAGATTGGAGAACATGGAATCATCCAGCATATGGTGTCCGTACAGCACCGTCACAGGGTCGCGGAAGTCCTTATGATTCAATCTCTGGGAGTAGATGCTGCCCTTAAATTCATATTCCTTCTTCACATTGCGATACATGTAGTAGTTGTCATCCTTGTCTGCAGGGGCTTGGAATACAGGGAGATCAATTCCTGTATTAGGGATATAGATCCATGCGTAAATATCCTCGTTCAGATCCTGCAAGCCCTTGAAGTCTATGGGATTCTCCGGGATCTGGGGCGCAGTGCTCTGAGTCTCCACAGGATCAGCATTGGGAGTCTGAACAGAAGGCTCCCCCTGTTCTCCCTGATTCTCCGACGGAGTCTGACTTGCTATAGGCAGGGTCGTTGCAGGCTCCTTGCGGTAATCTGAGAAATCAACGCTCTGTCTCACATAAACCCATGCATATACGCCCAGGCTCACCGCCACCAGCAGCAGGGACAGGATCAGAACAACGATCCAGAGCGTTTTATTTTGCTTTGATTTTTTTGCAGCCATAGGTGTCCCTCCTTTATTTGAGGCAGCTACGGGGCAGAATGCCCTAAAGTAGCAAGGGAAACGAAAATAAAAGGGAACCGAATCGATTCCCTTTTATCGTCATTTATGAATTATGTGCAGGTAGAAGGATCAGCGAATTAGTTCTCCTTCTTAGCCAGCTTCTTGCCGGCAAATGCAAAGCCGATCACGCCGAGGATCAGAGCGCCTGCAATGCAGTACACCAGCATGCTGTCGCCGGTCTGGGGGGAATCGCCGTCATCGTTATCGGGCTGGGTAGCAGTGGTGGGCTCAGTGGTCTCGTCCTCTGCAGTGATGTCGTATACAGCAACGACCTTAACATTGGACAGAACCTTCAGAACCAGGGTGGGTCTCTCGCCGGCACGGGCTACTTCGCCGCTGAGGATGTACTCACCACCGGAAATGACCTCGTGTTCACCTTCAACAGTGAAGCCCAGGAACTCGTATTCGGATTCGGGAGCAACGAAGGAAAGGATGGTGCCCACATCGTAGCTGCCGTTGGAAATGTCGGTAATCTTACCGGGATGCTCGGAGTCAAAGTCAACTTCAACCTGGGGGACATCGGTAGGGCTGAGGATCTCATCCTCAGTTGCGAAAGCGGTTGCAGTAAAGCTTGCAACCAGGAGCAGAGCCAAGATAATAGCAACTAACTTTTTCATTATTTTTCCTCCTTACAGTTTTCACTGCTTAATATACACTTAGATTATACTTCACATTTTGAATTTGTCAAGGGTTTTTCTGCATTTTCAGCACTTTATCCAAAAAAACTTTTACATCTCACTTCTTTACGGTCTTGAAGTAGCCCATTGTTTCCTTCACCGTATGCAAATAAGCAAAAGTCCCCGGAAAACGCTCCAGAATTTTCTGGAATGCAACGATCTGATTCTTGTTCACAACACAGATCAGCAGGGTCTTCTCCTGATGGGTAAAGCTGCCTACAGCGGGGATTTCCGTTACACCGTGACCCAACTCATCAATCAAGGTCTGAGACAGCTCCTTGGGGCGATCTGTAATGATCTCGAACTTAATAGCCTCCTTCAGACCCTTCAGCAGCACGTCGCTGGTCTTGCTGATGGTGAAGCAATAGATCAGGCACAGCAGCACCGGCTCGATCTTGTAGCCGTAAACGAAGTAGGACAGCACCGCTACAGAGGCATTGAGGGTAAAGAGCACCCAGATCATCTTCTGCTCCGGTCTGTAGTGGTGTACCAGCTCTGCCACCAGATCCGTGCCACCGGTACAGCTCCCTCTCTTGAGCACCATGGCAACACTGAAGCCGCAAAGCAGACCGCCTGCGAGAGGTGCCAGCACTGCACTGTTGGGAGTCTGATAAATAAAGGGCGACAGATCGAACTGCTCCAACAGGTACATCCAGCCGGACAGGCACAGGGAGTAGATACCGGACTTCACAGCGTAGCCCTTGTCCACCAAAATGAAGGTCAGAATGACAAGAGGTACATTGACGATCACGTTCATATAGCTCATGGGGAAGCCCCACTTCTGCTGGATCATGGTCTCTAAACCCGGCAGTCCTGCAGGGGCAAACTCATTGGGGAAAATAAAGATCTCAAAGGCAATGGCATAGATGGCTGCGGAAACAAGAATGTTCAGCAGATCCTTCCAGGAAAGAATGCGTTTCAAAGTATATCCTCCCCTTAACGAATGGTAATGACCCAAGGATTCTCGTAAACCTCGCCGGGAGTCAGCTCGATCATGCCGGGGCGCTGCATCCAGTCCTCAGCCACGCCTTCCCGACCGGGCAAGCTCTGCCAGGGCTCAATGCAAATGTAGTTAGCATCCGTAAAAGCCGCCTGCCAGAAGCCGATATAGGGCATCTTGGGGTAGGAAACCTCTACAGCTCTACCCGCTCCACTCTTGTGCTCCAGACGAACCCTATCCCCGGAGCCACGGAGAACGATGGCATCATTGTCGAACAAATTATGTTCCAGAGCGATCCCATCCGCAGCTACCGCATAAGGGTACTCTCTAAGCAGCAGACCATTCTTGGAGAACTCTGCACGGAAGGTCTGTTCCATTTTCGGGAAGCGGAGACGGTAATCCTCAAAGGCAGCTCCCTCTTCCATAGGAACAAAGAAGCCCGGATGTCCACCCAAGCCGAAGCGCAGGAGCTTGTCCCCTACATTGCTCACTCGGAAGCAGACCTCAAGGGTATTGTCCCGCAGCTGATACACGACCTCATAACGGAAGGCAAAGGGAAACTGCTTCCGTGTTTCTTCGTTATCACAGAGGGTAAATACAGCTCGATCTCCTTGAGTCTCAACGCTGAACAGACTGTTCTGCACAAATCCGTGACATTTCAGCTCATACTCCTGTCCATCACAGGTGTAGTGATTGTTCATTAAACGCCCCACCGTGGGGAACAGATTCACAGCACGATCCTCCCAATACTTAGGATCGCCCTGCCAGAGATATTCGTGACCGTCTGCAGTCCGGACAGATTGCAGCTCCGCACCCTTATCAGAGATCTCCACACGGAGAACTCCGTTCTCAATTACATAATTCATGGAAGTCCCTCCTTTTCTCCCTCTATCATACCACAACCACACCGATCCTGTCAAACCCCATGCAGGATTTATTTATTCCAAACGCCCCAAGCACATTTTAAATTCCGATTTATCGCACAGTTTGATTTACCCCTTCGTAGGGGCGCGCATTGCGCGTCCGGTTCATGACGGAACGGCATGAACACAAAAACCACCGAAAATAATGTGTTTCCCAAAAAATCGAAACATTTTTCACAACCACCAATTCTTGGCGGTTGTCGGACGCGCAATGCGCGCCCCTACGAATGGTACGATAAATCGGAATTTGACGGTGATCGAGACCGCTTCACCTTATTGATGAAGCGGTCTCGGCATGGGTTAGATTGGATTTATTTCTTCAGAGCCTTTCTCAGCACGGGAGTGATCAGCAGAGCCACTGCACCGCCTAAGAGGGCGGTAAAAAGCTGGGGCCAGCTGAAGGTTGCAGGCAGAGCCTTGAGCATAGGAGCCTTCAAGGTACCTGCTTCCATCAAGCTGTCAGCCAAGAAGCCACAGATGACCTTCGTCACGATCAAGTACAGCACCGCAAACTTTGCAGCAGCAGCTACCAGCCATGCAAGGAGCTGCTTAACAAGCTTCTTCCCTGCAGGATCTGCTAAGAAGTGCAGCAGCAGCACGAACACAGCGTTACCTACCATAATGGCAGGTACGGTCAGGATCTGGGGAGCGATCCCCAGCAGGAAGGCAAGAACAGGAGAGATTACAGCAATGGTCAAACCGCTACCCAATCCTGCAAACAGCACAGCAACAGCAAGAATGGCATTGACACAGCTGCCTGTCACCAGCTGTCCCAGAGGCTTGGTCACAGCTTGAAGGGTGACCAGCAAAGCAAGGAGGATAGCAGTTTCTGTGATCCATCGAATTTTTTTATTCATTATGGTTCCTCGATTTCCTATCAGTCGTTGAAGCCCACTCTTGCTTCATAATGGGTGTGGAGCAACTCATGAGCCTTGTGAGAGTTGGGCTTGCCCAGGAAGTCCTCGTAGAGCTTCTGCACCTGCGGGTTCTTGTGGGACTGACGGAGGGTCAGTCTCTCATCCTCGCTATACAGGGCTGCAGCTCTCTTCTCCCTATAAGTATCTAAAATATCGTCATCCTCGTTGGGCAGGAAGCAGGGACGTATAATAGGCTGACCGCCACCGGCAATACAGCCACCGGGGCATCCCATGATCTC
>JAGBGB010000183.1 GCA_017936205.1 Oscillospiraceae bacterium | reverse complement strand
GGATGAGCATACCGCCGCTCTGGATCCCAAAACGGCGGCGAAGGTGCTGGAGATCACCCAGCGCATCGTCCAGGCGGAGAAGCTGACCACCCTGATGATCACCCATAACATGAAGGATGCCATCGCCATCGGAAACCGCCTGATCATGATGAATAACGGCAGGATCATCTATGACATTGCCGGAGAGGAAAAGAAGAAGCTGACGGTTGCAGCGCTAATGGAGCTGTTCGCAAAGGCCAGCAACGGCGATTTTGCCAATGACCGCATGCTCCTGGGGTGAGGCTCCCCTTGAGGAAATAAAATAAGCAGAGCGGCACGGGACGTTTGCCCATGCTGCTCTGCTTTTTTCGTGCTTATTTGGCTTTCCTGCTTTTGCTGAAAAGGAACACAGCGAGAAACAGCAGACCTGCAGCCCAAAGACAAACAGGCCAAAGACTGCCCCAGAGGGAACTGTAGTCCCCTGTGTTATGTGTTATGGTTGTGGTGCCTATATTTTAATATACTCGGTGGCTTTTTTCAATACCCATTTCAGTCTCATATCAATTGTATACCTACAACGAGGGAGCGTGGTTCAATAGAGGGGGCTTTTCAATTGATGTGCTATGTGGTATAATGGAGAAAACGAATTGTTTGGAGGGGCGAAAATGTTATTGGAAACAGAAAGGCTGATTCTTCGTCCATGGCAGGAAGCTGAGGCAGAGGACTTGTTCCTCTATGCAAGGGATCCTGAGGTAGGGCCTGCTGCCGGCTGGCCTGTCCATACAAGTGTAGAGAACAGTCTTGAGATCATCCGAGGAGTCTTGTCTGCCCCGGAGACCTACGCAGTTGTGGACAAGGAAACAAACCGCCCCATTGGCAGCATTGGCTTGATGATCGGCAAGGCAAGCAGCATCGGGATCCCCGATACAGAGGCAGAGTTGGGATACTGGCTGGGTGCGCCCCATTGGGGGAAGGGCTTCATCCCGGAAGCGGCACGAGAGATCATCCGCTACGCATTCCAAGACCTAAAGCTGGAGACCCTATGGTGCGGCTATTATGATGGGAATGTGAAGTCGAAAAAGGTGCAGGAAAAATGCGGCTTCCAATACCGGTACACGAAGGAAGCTGTCTATTGCGCTCTGTTGGACGAAACCAGAACGGAGCACATTACCTGCCTGCAGAGAGAGGATTGGCAGAGCACCTAAATCTGTAATATTGCTTATGGAAGGAGGTGGAGGGAATGGCATACAGTGAGCTGATCAAGAATTTTGACCGCATTCGGGATTATATGCGGCAGTTCTATGTGTTCGGCTTTAAGAGCCGAACAGAATACGACAAGAAGAGCGCCAGAAGCTATGACAATGAGCGTCGTCGGTTAGAAAGCTGGCTTGGGGACTTCATGCGATTCCGTAAAAATCCCGATGGGAAGAGCGTGTTTCTGTCCGTGGACTGTCGATCCATTCCCCACAATCCTCTGTATAAGGCACTGAAAGCAAAGAGCTTCACCGCAGGGGATGTGACCTTCCATTTCTACATTCTGGATCTGTTGCAGGGAGAGGAAGGCTACACGGCACAGAAGCTGCTGGATCTGATGTATGAGAAGTATCTGTGTCGTTTTGAAAGCGGCTGGCAGCCGGATATCTCCACCATTCGGAAGAAGCTGAAGGAGTATGTATCCCTTGGGCTCCTGAAGGCAGAGAAGGTGGGACGAGAGCTGCGCTACAGTCGTTCGAAGAATGATGTAAATCTGAAACGATGGGCAGAAACCATTGCCTTCTTCTCGGAAGCAGATCCTCTTGGGGTCATCGGCTCGACTCTGCTGGACAAGCTGTCCGGAACCCCTGAGCACTATCAGTTCAAGCATCACTATATTCTCCATACCTTAGACAGTCAGATCCTCCTACAGCTCCTGACCGCCATTGGCTCCCATATGACCGTCCAAATGACCAATGCCAGCCAGCGGCAGGGAGGCAGGGCGGTGGTACATACGGTGTGCCCCTTGAAGATCTATGTCAGCACCCAGGGTGGTCGGCAGTATTTGCTGTGCTACCATTACCGATTCCGCAAGCTGATGTTCTTCCGCATGGATTATATTCAGAAGGTGGAAGTCACCGTTGAGGAAAAGTCCTATGAGAAATACTTAGGCTTCTGGGAGAATTACCGCACTCATCTGTGGGGAACCTCCGGTGGTGTGGACTTCAGCGTGGATCATTTGGAGCTGACCCTGCATTTTGAGGATCACGAGCAGCACATTCCCCGCCGTTTGGAACGAGAAAAGCGAAACGGTCGGGTAGAAATGATAGACAAGAATACCTGCAAGTATATTGTAGATACCTATGATGTCTTGGAGCTGTTCCCTTGGATCCGTACCTTTATTGGCAGGATCGTGAAGCTGGAATGCTCTGACAAGGCTGCGGTCAAACGCTTCTATGAGGATCTGGATCAGCTCTATGCACTGTACGGAGGTGGGGAGTAATGCTGTTTTCTGAGGTCTACGGAGCCTATTACAACACACTTTTCAAGCTGTTGGAGAAGGCTGTAGAGGGGGAACTGACCCCGGAGCTTATGCTGGAAATCGTCAGGGAAGAGGGCTTTGAGGAAAGTGTTCTAACCATTCCCCAGGCATTGAAGGAGCAGACCTGGCCCCTGATCACCTCGGACTATGGTACGCCCTTGGAGCATAGGCCCACCATGCCCCTGACCACCCTGCAGAAGCGATGGCTGAAGGCTCTGCTGTCTGACCCACGGATCAAGCTCTTTGCACCTCCTATGGATGGATTGGAGGAGGTAGAACCCTTGTATCCTGCAGATACCTTCGTATATTATGACCGCTTCAACGATGGGGACCCCTTCGAGGATCCGGGATATATCAAACGCTTCCGCTGTATTCTCTCTGCCATTCGGCAGAAGCGGTGGCTGCGGATCCACTTTGAAGGGGGGAAGGGACTCTGCCACTCCTGGCGCTGTGTTCCTTATAAGCTGGAATATTCGCCTAAGGACGATAAGTTCCGCCTGATTTCTGCCAACAATCGGGAATCTCTGTCTATCAATCTGGCTCGGATCAAGGGGTGCTTCCTAATGGAGCCTTGTGAGGAAGGGGATTACCGACCCAAGGCAATGAAGAAGCGGAAGCTGATTTTAGAGCTGACCGACGACCGCAATGCCTTGGAGAGGGTCATGCTCCACTTCTCCCACTTGGATAAGGAAACAGAGCGGATCGACGATACTCATTACAAGATCACCCTGTTCTATGAGAGAGAGGACGAAACAGAGCTCCTGATCCGTGTTCTGTCCTTCGGCCCGGTGTTGAAGGTGATTTTCCCCCATGATTTTATCGAAAAGCTGCAAGAACGGCTGAAAAAACAAAAAAATTTGCGAGCTCAGGACTGAAAACCTGAGTTCGCAACTTTTTTTCCACGATTTTCTTCTCCAAAGGGTGTATGATGTGCTTGTAAGGGATGAGGCTACACTACCTACCGAATGGTGGTTGGCTGTCACTGGTTTCCTCTCTTGCAAAAGGTGCTTGCAGCAATTTACAGAAGATCAAGTTAGGGGTCATACCCGAGCTTCTGGCGGTGTTTCACCGCTGTCTGAAAAAAGCACCTTGTTATTGGAAAGATGCGTGCAGCAAGGAAAAGCATAGGGTGATCTGCCTGTCAGGTTCCTATTTACAAACGCATCTTGTATAAAGGCACCAACAGCAATGAGAATGTAGCTAAGTGGTTATAGCAGCGGATCTGATAATCCGCACATCGTGGGTTCGAATCCCACCGTTGAAAGGGTGCCTTGTTTCGGAAAGATGCGTACAGCAAGGGATCAAGGATCTGACTGATACTTATTTCTAATAAAACGGATTAACCGTTTTATTATGCCGCTGGTAAGCGGCATGGCGGCAAAGCCGCCAAGAAATGCCGTGTAATACTGTTCTTGCCGCCATAGGCGGTGCAGGATATTCATCCTGCAATAAAATG
>JAGBGB010000182.1 GCA_017936205.1 Oscillospiraceae bacterium | reverse complement strand
CCATTTGTCTTGGCTTCATGGCGCTGATGACCGGTATGGACATTATGGGCGATTCTATGTCCTTCTTGAAGACGGAGACATGGTTTGCTGACCTGATGATCTCCTTCTCCAACCCCATAGTTGGCATTCTCTTCGGTGCTGTACTGACGGCGGTCATTCAGTCCTCCTCCGCTTCTGTGGGCATTCTGCAGGGCTTGTGCAGTACAGGTGTCGTTACCTTTGGTAGCGTGATCCCCATCATTCTGGGTCAGAACATCGGCACCTGTGTCACCGCAATGCTCGGCTCCGTGGGAGCGAACCGCAATGCCCGCCGTACGGCATTGGTCCACCTGCTGTTCAATGTGGTTGGTGTTATGATCTTCGCCATTGTGTTCTATGGCTTGGGCCTGTTCATTGATTGGAAGTTCCTGAACGAGACTGCCGGTGAATGGAATGTGGCTGTGATCCACACCTGCTTCAATGTGGCAGCGACCTGTGTGCTGATGCCCATGAACGGTCTGCTGGTGAAGCTTGCTTATCTGTTTATCCCCAAGGAGCAGACTCCGCAGAAGACCGAGCTGCTGGACTCCCGTCTGCTGGCTACCCCTGCGGTTGCTGTTCAGCGTGCCCGTGAGACTGCCGGCGAAATGGCAGCAGATGCTGCTAAGGCAATGCATCTGGCAATGGGCTTGACCAAGAAGTTCGATGTAGCAGCTTTGGAGCAGGTAAGGGACTTGGAGGATAAAACTGACCGCTATGAGGATGCACTGGGCACATATCTCGTGAAGCTGTCCGGCATGAATCTGTCTGTCAGTGACAACCGTGTATTGAATACCCTGCTTTATACCGTGTCCGATATCGAGCGGATGGCTGACCATGCTATGGCGGTTGCCAAGGCTGCATTAGAGATCGAGGAAAAGAAGATCGAGTTCTCCACTCAGGCGAAGGGAGAGCTGGCTGTCCTGGAGCAGGCGGTGCTGGATATCGTAGACCGCACCGTTGCGGCATATGGCAGCTTTGATCTGGAGCAGGCTGTGAAGATCGAGCCTCAGGAGCAGGTCGTAGATGCTCTGGTTCGTGAGATCAAGTCACGGCATGTACGCCGTCTGAGAGATGGTCTTTGTACTGTGGAGTACGGCTTCGTGCTGGAGGATCTGCTGACCGCTTGTGAGCGTACGGCTGATCACTGCTCCAATGTGGCGGTAGAAATGCTGCAGGTTGCAGAGGGAAAGCTGGAGGCACACGAGTATCTGAATGCCCTGAAGGCAGGTGAGCTGCAGGAGTCCGCCGCCTTCGCAGAACAGTTCGCTCGCTACAAGGCTCAGTATGCTTTCCCCGAGGAACGCTAATGGAAATCCCATAAGAACGGAGAGATACCGATACGGCATCTGTGAACAGGCAAAACGATTTCAAGAATATATATCGGTGAAAAGAGGCTTCGCATTCCTTCCAATGCGGAGCCTCTTTTCGGCACGAAAAAATAAGCAGCGGTTTTTTACAAATTGTTCACCCAAAAGTGCATTTTTAGGGTATAATGTGAGAAAGACCTACTGAAGAGACATAAAGGAGGAAAGGCAAATGGCAAGACGGGTTCTGATCGTCGAGGATGATCATAATATCGCAGACCTGCTCCGCCTATATTTGGAGAAGGACAACTATGAGGTTACCATTGCAGCAGACGGCCTGAAGGGAATGGAAAAATTCCGTGAGGGACATCCTGATCTTGTGCTGCTGGATGTGATGCTTCCGGGAATGGATGGCTGGGCAGTGTGTCGCAGCATCCGTGCAGAGGCTAAAACGCCCATTATTATGCTCACTGCCAAGAGTGAGACGGAGGATAAGGTCTTCGGACTGAAGCAGGGAGCAGATGATTATATTACCAAGCCCTTTGAGATGAAGGAGGTTCTGGCTCGGATCGAGGCGGTTCTGCGCAGAAGCGGCATGGAGCCGGAGAAGAACAGCCGCCGTCTCAGCTTTGATAAGCTGATCATTGATATGGATGCCTTCGAGCTGACAGTGGCAGATAAGAAGGTTCCCATTCCTCCTAAGGAAATGGAGCTCCTGTTCCATTTGGCATCTGCTCCCAACCGTGTGTATACTCGCAACCAGCTTCTGGATGAGGTCTGGGGCTTTGACTACTTCGGGGACACTCGTACCGTAGATGTACACATTAAGCGGCTGAGAGAAAAGTTAGAGGGTGTTTCTGACCAATGGGAGCTGAAGACAGTCTGGTCTGTGGGCTATAAGTTTGAGGTCAAGGCATGAAAACCACCTTCCGACGGCAGATCACTTTGATCCTGTGCGTCCTGTCTATCTCTCTGCTGATGATCGGAATTTTCTTCCGAATGTTTCTCAATCGCAGCCTTTACAAGGAACAGGTCGCTGATCTACAGAATACTGCCGATTCGGCAGCAGTGCTTATGGATGCCTATTCCAATCCCTTCCTGTATTCGTGGGATCTGCGCATGAATCTGGCAGTGGCGGCAGCCTCCTCGGGCAATGATATTCTGCTATGTACTGAAGATGGGCAGGTTTGGCTCTGTGCCAAGCATGTGCAGGGCTGTGAGCATATTGGTCAGAGCCTGAGCTACGGTACGGTCCATCGGATCTTCCAGGGAACCACAGAGGTCAGTACCGCTGTATCACGGATCTATGGGGATCAGCGCATTGCCGTGGCACAGCCTCTTGTGAACAGCTTCGGACAACGCAGCGGGATCCTGCTGGTATCCGTGGAGAGTAACAATGCTATGGATCTGTCTGCCAAGGCTCTGCGGATCTTTGTTGTCAGTGCCTTAACGGTGCTGCTGGTGATCGTTCTGGCGATCCCCTTCCTGACCCGCAGGGAAACCAAGCCCATTCAGGCCCTTGCAGCCGCAGCCAGAGGCATCGCTCACGGTGACTTAGCAATTCGTGTTCCCACCGGGCATACCAATGAGGAGATCGAGGAGCTGTCTGTGGCGTTTAATAACATGGCGGTCAGCCTGCAGAATGTAGAAACTGTCCGTCAGGAGTTCGTAGCCAATGTCTCCCATGAGCTAAAGACTCCTATGACCACCATTTCCGGCTATTTGGACGGTATGCTGGACGGAACCATTCCCACTGAAAAGCATCCTTATTATATGGAGCTGGTTTCTACAGAGGTTCGCCGCCTGTCTCGCTTGGTGCGGAATATGCTGGATGTATCCCGTCTTCGGGATCAGGGCATCCCACCGGAGAAGATGGGAGAGTTTGATATTTGCGAAACTGCAGGTCAGGCACTGCTGAGCTTCGAGCAGCGGATCAATCGGAAGGAGCTGAGTGTGGATATTTCCATGCCGGATCTGGGGCTCAGTGTATACGGAGCCAACGACCTCATCACCCAGGTGCTCTACAATCTCATTGACAATGCAGTGAAGTTCGTGGAGCAGGAGGGGACCCTCAGCATCCGCATTACCCGACAAGGTCCCAGAGCCATTGTGACTGTGGGAAACACAGGCCCCACCATTCCCGCAGCGGAGCTTCCCCTTGTTTTCGACCGTTTCCATAAGACGGACAAGAGCCGTTCCACAGATCGAGATGGCGCAGGCTTGGGTTTGTATATTGTGAAAACCATCATTCTGGCACACGGTCAGGATGTCTATGTCAGCAGTCGGGAGGGGAAGACAGAGTTTACCTTTACCCTTCGGGCTCTGTAAGAATCATTAGAAAGGAGGTCAGACCATGAACCACCAACCAAATACCTACGGAACAGGATGTGACCCTGAGAAAAAACGCTCCTACCGCAGCCTGATCCTGCTTCTGCTGCTGTCCAGCGCTGCCATCCATGCTCTGACCTTCCTGTATCTGAAGAGTCGGGAATACCGACCCGATCGGCAAGAGCCCACGCTGTCTCTGGAGGAGCTTTCCAAGGAGCATCCTCAGGAGGTGACCATAGCGCAGGATTGCTGCGGCTTAGGCTTGCAGCTTTCTGACCTGAACGAAATGCAGCAGCGGTATTGGTCTCTGCCGGATGGAGTTTTTGTAGAACAGATCGAAGCCACCAGCTCTGCCTATGCCGCAGGCTTGCGGACGGGGGATCTGCTGTTGCAGATCGAGGATCGGACCGTAGCCGATCTGGAGGCTTGCCTGGATGCCTTCGAAGACTATTGCGGGGAAGCGGATCTGGAGCTGACCTACTACCGTGATGGTCAGCAGTCCTCTATCACCATCCCGCTGGATTGACCCGGTTCATAGGAGCAGCTCTCACCAACTCCAAAGCATCAAAACACCTCGGATCCCACATATTCGGCTTCCGAGGTGTTCTTTTTCACAAAATTCCGATTTATCGAACAGTTTGAGTTAACGCTGCGTAGGGGCGCGCATTGCGCGGAGGCTGCTGAAAAAGTCCGATTTTCAAAATCGTACTCCGAAAAAACGGGAGATTTTACGATATATGGTTTCAAAATGTTCGGAATACGCCGAGTTTTGTGGTAAAAATTTTTACACGGGGACTTTTTCAGCAGCCTCCATTGCGCGTCCGGTTCATGGCGTAACGCCATGAACACCAAAACCACCGAAAAAGATGTAATTTCTCCAAAAAAACGAAACATTTTTCACAACCACCAATTCTTGGTGGTTGTCGGACGCGCAATGCGCGCCCCTACGAATGGTACGATAAATCGGAATTTGAAGGAGAACGGTGAAGGGACTGTCTTAATTTGCTTGTGAGACAGTCCCTTTGTGGAAGAAGGATATTTGGATCAGGGGATCCGCTTGTTGGGCTTTAAATACCGCTCCTCTTCGGAGAAGACACAGCCGCAGTATTTCTGGATGTACATTCCCAGCTCTCTTGCCTTCTCCTGCCCGGCTCGGAAGTAGGGACGGAAGTCTCGATACAGGAATTCTACACCGAATTCCATAGCAGCTCGCTCCGCAACCTCCCGCATGAGCTCATGATTCTGATAGGGACTGATGAACAGGGAGGAGGTAAAGCTGTCGAAGCCCCCCTCCTTTGCTGTTTGGGCTGCAGAGAACAGGCGCATCTCATAGCATTTCACACAGCGACCGGACAGATCTGCTGCAACCTCTCGCACGAAGGGCCGCAGAGCATACTCATCCCGTTCCAGCAGCTTCAGATCAATGCTCCGGGCATACTCTCTGACACAATTCCGTCTGGAACGATATTCTGTAAAAGGATGGATATTGGGATTGTACCAGAAGCCTGTGACCTCCAGCCCATCCCCACGGAGCACCTCAATGCACTGATTCGCACAGGGCGCACAGCAAATGTGTAATAGCGTATTCATATAAACCTCCGGCAAATTCCGATTTATCGGTGGGTTGAGCTATCGCAAGTTGACAGTTGACAGTGGACAGTGGACAGTTGTCCTTATGAGTGAGTCTTTCACAAAATGTTTTGGATTTTTTTGAAATGACCACGAAATGACGGAGAAAACTATATTAATAGGTTATTAAATTTCAAATTCATCCCCGAAGGGGATACCGAAACTGTCCACTGTCAACTGTCCACTCGATTTGTTGCGACCAAAGGGAGCGGCAAATCGGAATTAGGATTCCAACGGGGTGACTTCCATGTGGTAGCGGACTTGGCCCATGTTGCTGTCTTCTATGAGCAGGTCGTATGCCACATCTACGAAGCCGCCTTCCGGGCTTATAGCTTGGATCAGAGTCATGGTGCGTACTGTTATGAGCAGGGCACCCATACCCATATCGTAGAGGGAGCGATGCTCCCGATCAATGGCGAAGATCATTTCTGACCGCAAAGCGCCCTCCCGCTTCAGGGTGATCTGATCCTTCTGCAGAAGAAAGCTGGTAGTAGTGCCCTGTAACCCGGTCAGCTCTGTTTCTTCATAGGATAGGCGGATCTCATTGCTTCCCCATTCCATAGAGCCGATGGTCGTCAGCTCCGAAACATCTGCTTCCTCACCTGTATATTGCTGCTCGCTGTGGATCTTCAGCAGGACCTTCTGCTTCATATCAGCACTCCCGGGCAAGCTCCAGAAGACGATCCAGCAATTCGGGATAGGGGATTCCGCTGGCTTCAAAGAGCTTGGGATACATAGAAATGGAAGTAAAGCCGGGGAGGGTGTTGATTTCGTTGAACACGATCTTATTGCCCTCGTAGGTTACGAAGAAGTCCACACGGGACAGACCTCTGCAGCCCAGAGCCTTGTAGGCACGGATGGCAGCATCCCGAACCTTCTCTGCGGTAGCCTCGTCAATGCGGGCGGGGATGTGCAGCT
The DNA here is from genome assembly GCA_017936205.1 of Oscillospiraceae bacterium. Taxonomy (GTDB): domain Bacteria; phylum Bacillota; class Clostridia; order Oscillospirales; family Oscillospiraceae; genus JAZOXB01. The sequence goes on along the minus strand of JAGBGB010000182.1, from coordinate 8,569 downwards.
TGGCACAGTCGGAAATATACTTTGCCTCGTAATCGTAGAATTCTGCACCGGCTTCGATCTCACCGCAGATGGATGCAACGGGAGAAGCATTGCCCAGAACAGCCACTTCTACCTCATGACCGTGGATGAACTCTTCTACCAAAACCTTGCGGTCGAACTTGGCGGCATTATGCAGAGCCTTTTCCAGTGCCTGACGATCCTTTGCCTTGGCGACACCTACAGAGGAGCCGGTCCCTGCGGGCTTGACGAACACCGGGTAGGAGAAGCGCTCCTCTACCTCGTCCAGAACCTTTTCTCCCTGATTCTCCAAACTGTCTGCTGTGACCAGCTTCCATGCCGCTTGGGGGATCCCGGCATTGTCACAGACCAACTTGGTCAGGGTCTTATCCATGCAGGCTGCGGAGGATGCCACGTGGGGACCTACACAGGGGATCCCTGCAAGCTGCAGCAGACCCTGCACGGAGCCGTCCTCACCGTTCTCCCCGTGGAGAACAGGGAAAGCTACATCGATCCTCTGTCGGACGACACAGTCTTCCTCAAAGGTCAGCAGACCCTGTCCCCGGACAGGAGAAATGGCTGCAGGACGATTGTCCTCACATTGCAGCCACTGGCCGGTGGGCAGCTGGCTGTAATCCTTGCCACCGTAAAGGATCCATTCTCCCTTGCGAGTGATGCCTACCGGGAAAATGTGATACTTTTCCGGATCCAAATGATTCAGTACAGACTCAGCGGAACGAAGTGAAACCTCATGCTCCGGAGACATGCCCCCGAACAGAATACAAACGCTTAACTTATTCACAAAAGAAACCTCCATTATTCCTTGGGAAGATCCCGCATGGTCAGGCTGATGCGCTTACGCTTCTCGTCAACCTCCAATACGGCAACCTTAACAATATCACCCACACTGACCACCTGAGAGGGGTGCTTGATGAAGCGGTCACACACACGGGAAATGTGTACCAGACCGTCCTGATGAACACCGATATCTACGAAAACACCGAAGTCAATGACATTCCGAACCGTTCCCGTCAATACCATGCCGGGCTTCAGATCCTTCATATCCAGCACATCTGTACGGAGAATGGGAGGAGGAAGCTCGTCACGGGGATCACGACCGGGTTTACATAATTCTTTAGCAATATCACGGAGGGTAGGCACGCCTACACCGCATTCCTCAGCAGCCTTGGCAGCTCCGTAGGCATCCAGACGGGCAGTCAGCTCAGACAGCTTCCCTGCTGCCACATCATTCAGGCTGTAGCCGCACAGCTCCAGCAGCTTCTCTGCTGCACCATAGCTTTCCGGGTGCACCCCGGTGTTATCCAGAATCTGCTGACTCTCCGGCACACGGAGGAAGCCTGCAGCCTGCTCGTATGCCTTGGCACCCAGCTTGGGAACCTTCAGAACCTGCTTTCTGGTTGTGAAAGCACCATTCTCTTCGCGATAAGTGACAATGTTCTTGGCGGTGTTGGCATTGAGACCGGAAACCCGCCGCAGAAGGGAAGCGGAGGCAGTGTTCAGGTCTACACCTACTGCATTTACGCAGTCTTCTACCACGCCTGCCAGACTTTCGTCCAGCCGCTTCTCCGGCAGATCGTGCTGATACTGTCCCACACCAATGGCCTTGGGATCGATCTTGACCAGCTCAGCCAGAGGATCCTGCAGTCGGCGGGCGATGGACACAGCGGAACGGAGATTCACATCATACTGGGGGAATTCCTCTGCTGCTAACTTGGAGGCAGAGTATACAGAGGCACCTGCCTCGGATACGATCATGTAGCTGACTCCCTTGACCTTGGGCAGCAGATCACAAACGGCACTTTCTGTCTCACGGGAGGCAGTACCGTTGCCGATGGCAATGTGCTCTACACCGTGCTTGCGGATCAAATCAGCCCAAATGCGGATGGCTTCCTCCCGCTTGCCCTTGGAGAAGGTAGGATAAACAACAGCCGTATCCAGAACCTTGCCTGTGGCATCCACAACGGCACACTTGCAGCCGTGACTGTATCCGGGATCCAGACCCAGAGTGACATGACCCTTAACAGGGGGCTGCATGAGCAGGGGGCGGAGATTCAGGGCGAAGTTATGGATGGCACCCTCATTGGCATCATCGGTGAGAGCTGTGCGCATTTCACGCTCCATAGAGGGAGCGATCAGGCGGACATAGGCATCCTCTGCAGCGGTGCGGACAAAGGCGGTGGCATTGCTGCCGGGGATCAGAACGGCACGACGGATGCAGATCAGAGCCTTCTCCTGATCTACCTCAACGGCTACCTTCAGGAAGCCCTCCCGCTCTCCACGGTTCATGGCAAGGACCTGATGTCCCTGAGTCTTGGCAAGAGGCTGGGTGAAGTCGAAGTACTGCTGATACACAGCGCCTGCCTCCTCCTGATCCTTGGCTACGGTGCTGCGGACGATAGCTTGCTTCTGCATGAGCTTACGTAGCTCCTTGCGGATGCCTGCATCGTCGGAGATCATTTCTGCAATGATATCGGAGGCTCCTGCCAGAGCTTCCTCTATGGAATTCACACCCAAGTCGGGGTTTACATAATCCTGCGCCAGTTCTTCGGGAGCAGCTAAGTCCCTGCTCTGGGCGAAGAGCTGCTCCGCAAGAGGCTCCAGACCCTTTTCTTTAGCGATTGTGGCACGGGTACGGCGCTTGGGCTTATAGGGACGGTAGATGTCCTCCAACTCGGACAGAGTCTTGGCATTGTCCAGAGCAGCAGACAGCTCTTCTGTTAATTTTTCCTGAGAATCAATGGATTTGCGGATCTCTTCCCGGCGCTGCGCCAGATTCCGCAGGTACTGCAGACGGTCTGCCAGAGTACGCAGGGCAGTGTCATCCATAGCTCCGTGGAGCTCCTTACGATAACGGGCAATGAAAGGTATGGTGTTGCCTTCATCCAGAAGGGTAATGACATTCTCAATATGCTGGGGATCCTTGTTCAGCTCCTGAGAGAGCTGGGTAATAATAGCTTGCATGGTTTACATAACTCCTTTTTTACAGACCTGCTCGATCTAAGATCACAGGTACATTTCTCTCGGCACCGATTGCCATAATATGCACACCCTCGCACAGTCCACGGCTGCGGATCTCACGGATCAGCTCAGCAGCCATATCCATACCGGCATTCATGGGAAGACCCTTGATGCCCTTCTCCTTGCCTTCCTCAGCGGCAGCTTGCAGACGGGCGATCATGTGATCCGGCACACAGATACCGGGGATGTTCTCATTCATATACCGAGCCATGCCCGCAGCCTTCAGGGGGATGATACCTGCCATGACCTTGACCTTAATGTTGTGTCGCTGAACCTCGTTCATGAAGCTCTCCAGAGCCTCTATGGTAAAGATGCCCTGGGTCTGGACGAATTCCGCACCTGCATCTACCTTCTTCTTCAGCTTGTTGATCTGCAGGAACAAGGGCTCGTAGACCGGAGTCACCGCTGCACCCTTGCAGAATTTGGGGGTGGAGGACAGGGCGTTTCCGCCGCAGTCTGTTCCCTTCTGCTCCATGCTGCTCAATAGCTTCAGGATCCCTACGGAATCTAAATCGAATACGGGCTTGGATGCCTTGCAGTCCCCTACAAGGGGGTGATCTCCTGTGAGAGCAAGGACTGTGTCAATACCGAAGGCAGCAGCAGACAGGAACTCTGCCTGAATTGCCATACGGGAACGGTCTCTGCCGGTCATTTGCAGAATGGGCTCTACTCCGGCTTGCTTCAGGGCGATGCACAGACCCAGAGAGCTTGCCTTGAGACAGGCAGACTGCATATCCGTTACATTCACCGCATCTACCCGATCCTTCAGGAGGGATGCGGTTTCCAGAGCCTCGGTAAAATCATAGCCCTTAGGGGGTGCCATTTCTGCGGTCAGGGCAAATTCGCCCCGGAGAAAGCGTTGCTGCAGCTTGCTCATTTCTTTGCCTCCCTTACATTGACACTCTGAGGATAGCTGCGAGGGCTGTGATCCTCCAGAGTTTTCTCCATTTTATGTAGCTGACCCAGAGCTTCCAGTCTCTGATAGATCAGGATCCATGCACAGTCGTTTGTGGGATCTACCTCACACTTGCCGTTCTTCTGACCGCCGCAGGGGCCGTTGACCAGAGATTTGGCACATTTGGTCATGGGGCAGATGCCACCGGTTTCTCCCAGAACGCAGTCACCGCAGGTGCGGCACATTTCGTGGAAAATGCCTACCCGTTCGGTTTGGCCTACAAACAGGGTATCATTGGCAGGATAAACAGGGATCTTTACATTGTCTGCAACGGTCTGGCAGCCGGAACCGCATGCCAGAGAGACCAGAGCCTCAGCACCTGCGGCTACAAGGGGCTTCAGCTCCCGACGCAGGAGCATTTTGTGGCAGCTTTCATCGGGAAGTACGGTCCCCACGACCTCGAAGCCTGCCGCTTCCAGAGCCTCCTGCATGGCTTGACATTCCTTCTCGCCGCCTACGGCACAGGCTGAGGCACAGCTCTTACAGCCGACGAGACCTACCTTCTGCACACCCTGCAGCATGGTAAGCACAGCTTCAATGGGCTTCGCTTTGGATACGATCATAGTATTATCTCCTTCAATAAGAATTCTTAGTACGATTTATGATTTGGGCAGGATCACTCGGAACAGGCTGCCCTGACCTTCTTGACTTTCGACCTCGATCACGCCCTCGGACAGCTCCACGATCCGCTTGACCATGGGAAGTCCCAGGCCGTGCCCCAGTCCCTTGTGGGAGGGATCTCCTTGGTAGAATTTCTCAAAAATGCGGCTCTGTACCTCAGGGCTCATGCCGCAGCCCTTATCTCGAATGGTGAAAACCACGCATTCCTTCTGTTCCAGAAGCCGCAGCTCAATGTGGCTGCCCCGAGGGCTGAATTTGATGGCATTGCTTAACAAATTACTCCAAACATGGGGCAGCAGCCCCTCACTGGCACGGATGCTGACCTCGTCTAACTCCGCATCGAAGCTAAGATCCTTCTGCATCCACTGACTCTGGAGCAGCACCACTGCCTGACGGATCTGCTCATCCAGTCGGAATTGAGTATAGGCATCTGCCAGACCCTTGTTCTCGATTTTAGAGAGCAGGAGAATGTTGCCTACCAGCTCCGTTAAACGGTTGGTATTGATCAGGATGTGTTCCAAATACTCCTGTCGATCCTCTTCACTGAGGGTCGGATCCTGCAGCAGCATGGCATAGCCCTCTACAGCGGTGAGAGGGGTTTTGAATTCATGGGAAACATTGGCTACAAAGTCATTGCTCAAGGTGGAGATGCTGTCTAACTGCTTGACCATGGCATTGAAATTACGGAAGGTGGTCTGGACCTCCTCCATTTTGCTGGAATCGGAAATTCGTATGCTGTAATTCCCTTTTGCGACCTCCTTGGAGGCGGCGCTGAGCTTGACCATTGGGGTCAGAATCCGTCGTCCTACGAAGTAGCTCATATAGCCGCAGATCACCGTAGATACGGTGACGAGGCAGACCAGGGTCAAGACACTGAGCCGTTCCACGATCTTCTGATCCTCTAAGAAGAGCATGACACTGAGCACACCCAAAAAGGACAGGAAGACCACAATGAATACGATCAGCCAATAATACAGCTTCATTCGCAGGGAATAGTGGTTACGATTCATGACCCTTCACCGCCTTATAACCGATCCCTCGGACTGTCATGATCTCAAAATCCGTGCTGTTCCGGAAGCGATCCCGCAGACGATTGATGTGGACATCTACGGTTCTAGGTTCTGTAGCGCTGTCGAAGCCCCAGATCTCATCCATTAGCTGCTGCCGTGTGAAGATCTGTCCGGGGGAGCTCAGGAGCTTATACAGGAGTTGGAATTCCTTCTGAGGAAGCACCGTCGTTCGACCCTTACAGCTGATAGAGTAGGAGTCGTAGTCTAACTGGGTCTCTCCGACGACCTGTCGCCGTTCGGCAACCATTCTGGCACGACGGAGTAGGGCGTTGACCCGCAGGACCAGCTCATTGACATTAATGGGCTTGACCATGTAGTCATCGGCACCGGATTGGAAACCGAATTGCATATCTTGGAAGCCATCTCTTGCTGTGATCATCAGGATCGGGATCTGACTGCCGCTGTCCCGAAGACTCTGCACCAAGGCATACCCATCCATGCGGGGCATCATAATGTCCGATATGATCAGATCTACATATTCAGTTTCTAAAAGCTCCAAGGCAGCCTGACCGTCTGATACACCCATAGGGAAAAACCCATTATGTTTCAGAACACGGCAGAACAGCTGCTGCAGAGCTTCATCATCCTCTGCAACAAGGATTCGGAACATGGAAGAGCCTCCTTTCCCATTGTATTTTACCATTATATCATATTCTACGGATTTTGGGAATAAAAAATAAAAAATTTCACAAAGAGTTGATGTTGAGTTGATAATCGGGTGTTATGATTGGAAAGAAATAAAAAATGGGCATACTCTACCCAGAAAGGGGAATATCGAATGACTGAAGAAGAACGCAAACAATTGGAGGTCGCACAGAGCGCGGATACGGATCGGATCTTTACGCTGCCTAACATTCTTAGCTTTTTTCGCTTGGCACTGATCCCGATCATTGTCTACTGCTACGAGAGAGGCTACTACGGCTGGGCAGTGGGCAACCTGATCCTGTCCGGTGCTACGGATGTGATTGATGGCTGGATCGCAAGGACCTTCCATCTGGTTTCTGATTTTGGGAAGGCACTGGACCCTATTGCAGATAAGCTGACACAAGCGGCGCTGCTGCTGTGCTTGCTGCCTGTGAAGCTGTGGTGGGTAGTGGGTGTTATGGCGTTTAAGGAGATCTCGATCGGCATCCTGACCTACCTGACCCTGAAGCGGACCCACAAGATCTACAGTGCAGGCTGGTACGGAAAGCTCTGCACCGTAGTGATTTATCTGTCCATGTTCGTGCTGATGCTTTGGCATGAGGCACCGCTGTGGTTTGAGATCGCAGATGTGATCCTGATCTCCGCTCTGATCCTACTGTCCTTTGCGAAGTATTTTGCCTACTTTACCCGCATTCTTCGCGAGGCAGAGGCTTCTGATACTCGGGAGGCCACATGAGACGACGCTTTGCGGAGTTCTGGATCAACCGCAGGGAGCGGATCGGCAATCGCTTACGCTATGGACGGCAAAAACGGTTCTTCCGTTGTCCTGCCTGCCGAGCTGTCCAATCTGTTCCTACGGGTCGGGGGCAGAGCAAGCTGATCTGCCGCCGCTGCGGAGAGATTTTTTTAAGAAGAACATAAAAACAGGAGACTGTTTTACCCGATGAAGGTAAGACAGTCTCCTGTAGTATTTCCGACCTACAGGGCTTCGCTCCTGTGAGCTGCGGCAGCTTCGGTGAAGCCTAAGAACAGGGGATGGGGGTGATTGGGTCTGGAATTGAACTCCGGGTGTGCCTGGGTCGCAATGAAGAAGGGATGCTCCGTGATCTCGCACATTTCCACGATCCGATTGTCCGGGGAGGTGCCGCAGATGTTCAAGCCTGCCTCGGTCAAAGCGGAACGATAGTCACTGTTAACCTCGTAACGATGGCGGTGCCGCTCGTAGACCAGATCGGTACCGTACAGAGCGTGAGTGCGGCTGCCTACATCCAGCTGGCAGGGATAGGCGCCCAAACGCAGAGTGCCGCCGATCTCCATGCGCCCCTCTCGGCTGGCGATCAGGTGGACAACGGGGTGAGGTGTGTCGGGCATAAGCTCGATGCTGTGGGCATCCTTCAGTCCTGCTACATTCCGTGCATAGTCTACCACGACCAGCTGCATACCCAAGCACAGACCGAGGAAGGGAACTTCCTTCTCGCGGGCATATTTGATGGCAACCAGCATGCCGTCTATGCCTCGCATACCGAAGCCGCCGGGGACAAGGATGCCGGACATATTTCCTAAAACTGCTTCTACATTTTCTTCGGTAATGGTTTCGGAATCTACCCAGTGGATGTTGACCTGTGAGCTCTGGGTGATCCCTGCGTGACGGAGAGCTTCGGCCACAGACAGATAGGCATCGTGGAGCTTGATGTATTTACCTACAAGGGCAATGTGGATTTTCTTAGTCAGGTGCTTGCGCTTCTCGCACATTTCGATCCAATCCCTCAGATCCGGCTCTCTCTGGGGCAGATGGAGAGATTCCAGAACCACCTGTGCAAGCTGCTCTTTCTCCATCATCAGGGGAACCTCATAGAGGCTCTCGGCATCTAAATTCTGCAGAACATGAGAGGGGGCTACATTGCAGAACAGAGCTAACTTGTCCTTCACATCCTGCTCCAGGGGGTAGTCTGTGCGGCAGACCAGAACATCCGGTCGCAATCCCATGCCCTGCAGATCACGGACACAGGCCTGGGTGGGCTTGGTTTTCATTTCGCCGGAGGCTTTGAGGTAGGGGATCAGGGTCACCAGAACAATAATGGCATTGTCCTTCCCTACTTCGTTCTGGAACTGACGGATGGACTCTAAGAATGCCTGACTTTCTAAGTCACCAACGGTCCCGCCGATCTCAATGATGGCGATCTTGTCCTCACCACGGTAGAAGCGGCGCTTGATCTCGTTGGTAATATGGGGAATGACCTGT
>JAGBGB010000181.1 GCA_017936205.1 Oscillospiraceae bacterium | reverse complement strand
TATGCCGCTGGTAAGCGGCATGGCGGCAAAGCCGCCAAGAAATGCCGTGTAATACTGTTCTTGCCGCCATAGGCGGTGCAGGATATTCATCCTGCAATAAAATGGTTTTCAAACCATTTTATCAAGAAACAGTATTATAACAAGCTGTATCCCCTTTGGGGGTTCTGTCCCCTCCCTGCGGTAGCAGGGAGGGATTTTGTGATTCTATATGCGGAATGTCAGGTCATGTGCTTAGCTGAAGTATGCCTTCAGTGCATCATGATAAGCCTGATATTCTGCCTTGTAACCGGGACTGTAATAGTGGTTCCATGAGAAGAGGATATGCTTCTTGGCGTACAGATTGGATGCCTCGTACTGCTTGAGGAAATCCTCCACAGGTGCAGAAACGAAGTCGGAGCCGCTTTCACGGAAGCTCTCGTTGTTGACCCAGAACTGCATACCGTCCGTCTTGCGAATCGCCTTGGCAAGAGCTGCGATCCAAGTGTGGATACGGGTATCCACAGCTCCATCCTTGCCCACAGTGTCCTGAGGAACAAAGATGTCTCCTCTGCGGAAGTTGATCTCCTCGAAAAGCACTGTCCACCATGCAGCATACTCTGCGGCAGTCCCCATGGTGATGTTGAAGTAGGGACTGAGCATCAGAGGTCTGCTCTCGGCTGCATCGATGACTGTATTGATATTCTCAACCAGTGCATCAGTGTAGCCCTGCAGTGCCTCGCCTGCGAAGTAGCCATTCACATTCCAAATCTCGTTGTGGTAATACCAACCGGCAATCTGGCTGCCATAGATAGAGCCATACTTTGCCATGATCTCCTCCATAACAGCAACCTGCTGTGCCTGATTGATTTCACTCCACTGTGCAAAGCCCTCCACAGTCTCTGTGCCGTAGTTGAACCAGCGGGAATCTCCGACGGTGCCAATATATACGGTCATGTCGTGGGACTTAGCAGCTTCCAGAATCAGCTTCAGCTGATCATATTCATACAGCGGTGCCCCCTCAGGGAGATTGAAGCTGAGATCTGTGGGATAAACGCTGAAGAAGTAGTTGGTATTGAAGTTCAGATCCACAACATTCTGGAGGATCAGGGACTCCATCCCCAGCTCCTTCATGAGGTCGAATTCCTTGTTCCAGCGAGCCTGATCCCAATTGGCGGCGTACAGCCAAGGCTGAATCATGGTAGCGACCACATCGGGCTTTGTAAAGTAGGCGGCTGTGGAATCGCCGTACTTCATCATAGCTTCCAGTAGGGACTTCAGCTGATCGGTGGCAGCCTCTTTATCCTTCACCGATGCTGCATAGCTCTCGATGCTGTAGGTAACGGCATTACTGATGCGCATTCCGTCCTTATCCACCACCCATACATTCAGGATGGTACGCATCTCTGTTGCATTGAGCTTGTCGCAGACAGCCTTATAGTAGGTGGCCGGATTCGTGGCATCCGTGGTCTGAGTCTCTATGAAGTCCTTGCCCTCGATCCGCTGCTGTACGACATTGCCAGTAACATCCTCATAGGCTACTACCAGAGCGACCTCATTCAGATCTGCTCCTCGGTTGCTCATGTAGAAGTTTGCCTCTACCCGATCCTCCAAGGACAGAGATACATTGGTGATCGCCACCTCCATCCGAATGTCTTGTTCATCGCTACTGCTGCTATTGAGGTAGGAATTCACAATGGGAGCCTCATGGGTTGCATAAGACTGGGCATCTTGGATCTTCTGAGATGCATTAGCAAGGGTAGCCGGACTATTGTTGTAGTTGAAGTAGATCTGTGCTGCTGCACCGTAGTTCAGCATATCTACAAGGAGGGTCTTGAGGCTCGGATCCTCAGTCTTTGTAAGCATATTCTCAGCATACTGTACCACGCTGTAGGTTCTGGTCTCGCCCTGCACCAACTCGCCGTTCTTGGTTGCGTAGAGGGTTGCGGTAATGGTGCTGTTCATTTCCTTAGCAGCGATATTGGAGAAGCGGAATACATGACAGGGCTCTCCTGCTGCAGTCATCTTCTCGAACTGATCCAGAGTAACGGTGAATCTCTTCTCCTCCAGCAAGTTCCCGACTTCATCATAGCGTTCCTTCATTACCACAACGTAGGGATCGGTGTAGCCCTCAAGGGTCTCATCCTCAACATAGAAGTTCATGCCAATACTGCTCTGCAGACTCAGGGAGATAGAACGGAATACCAGCTCCGTGCTGCCGTCCGGGTTCATAGGATCCTCAGGCAGCATACCGTTGGCTGCCTGCAGCTGCCATGCCAGCTCCTGGAGGTTGGGCATTTCCGTTGCGTTGGGGTTGTTGGTCTCGATGAGCTCACCATTGTTGTTGTACTTGTAGGTAGAAGCACTGGCAGGGATGGTGTAGAATTCCAGATTGTTGACCTTCAGATTGGTCAGAGCGAAGGCACTGCCGTTACCTGCGCTGATCACGATTCTGTAGTAGGTCTTACCGTTGATGGTTTCCTTCACGCACTTCTCGAAATTCACAGTATAATACTGCTCGGAATAGCTGATAGCCTTAGCTTCATCGGATCCATCACACAGTACCTGAAGTGTGCTGCCGCCGCTGCCCAGCAGGGCGAAGGCAGGAGCGTTTCCGTCCTTCTTACCGCCCTCCGGGACGGGATCATGATCGTCGAAGGCTGCGGGATTCAGGTTCCGAATTGCGATCTGCAGCATGGTCTTGGGATTCAGTGCTTCCCCCTCACCGGGCTCGATCTCTCTGGCATACAGCACCAGAGACTGGGTGTTCTCATTGAAGTAGACCTCGTTATTGGGGCCTGCAGTCAGATAATCGTTCAGGGAAGAAACATTGTTGCCCTCGTACCACATACCCTCCTTGGATTGCTCTGCATAAGAAACCAGACCGCTGCCGAAGGTGAACTTGCCGTCGGAGGTGATCTTAGCGGCGGCTGCCTGTCCCTTCAGGAGCATAGAACGCAGATGGAGGAACTGTGCAGACTTCTCACCCATGTTGTAATACTCTCTGCCCTCATCCATCATGCTGAGAGGATTATAGATGCGGATGCCATCCAGATAGAGATACGCTGTTTTCACAGGAGGCAGATTCGTTACCGGATCTCTATCATCACTGCTCCAATCGTACTTGGCTACACTGGTAATGATCACACGATACTTTCCGTATGCCAGATCTGAGACATGGAGGAGCGGAACCTCATAAATGGCTCCATTGGGTACATTGTATACCGTATTCAAGGTACTACGCTGCACGAGGTTGGAATTGTTGGTGACAGGATTCTCCTCATTGGGATCAATGGAATAGACGGCATAAATCAAGCTGCCGCTGTCAGCGGTGGTACTGCCAACGAGGTCGAAGCCGGTTCCCATGAAGTCGAACTTCAGGATCTCGCCCTTTCCCTTGACAGTGATCTTCTTGTAGTTTCCACCGCTGCCGGTGTAGTTGGGATCCAGAGTCTCGTAGCCGCTGTCCTTGCCGTACTCCTGATCCTGATCCACATCCTGATATTGGGCATAATTCTGTCCGATGTCATCAATGGTCATGATATCATTGGTCTGCTCGTCATTGTACCATTCCAAACCGGTGAAGAAGTCCTCGTAGTAGACCACATTGGCAGGGAGAACGGTGACCTTCTTGAACATTTCCACTTCCTTAGTGGGGTCGAAGGAGCCGATTTCGGTGGTGGGCTGTACCTTGGCGTTATGGACACGCATTGCCAGATAGATCTGATCAGAGCCCTCCATAAATCTGGTGGGAGTATAGACCAGAGAAGCACCCTCTGCCAGAGAGGACAGATACACGGGAGTTTCCTCTGTGGAGTTCTCTGCCTCCTTGAAGCTGAAGGAGCCGAAGCTGCCGGTCATGGGGAGCTGCCCCCCTTCAAATCTGATACTCTGGGTCCAATTGGTATAATCAATTGCATACTGAGGCTCAGTCTGAGACAGTGCCTCCAGAAGATGGGTCTCAGTCGTCTGATCCATACCGATCACATCCTCTGCAAACAGAGCTCCGTCACGGTTCAGATCTGCCTTGAGGCCGTAGTCTAAAACAAATACGCTGTCCTTCACATCGAAGGCTCTGACACGGATGCGGAAGGTCGTTTCCCGATAACCCATGCTGCCTGTAGCGTTGTCCAACAGGCTGTAGCCAATGGTAGCAGTAAACTCTTGGGTACCGACATTGGGTGTGCGGATCCAGAGCTTTTCGGGATCGCTGCTGTCAGAGGGATAGAGATATGCTTCTCCACTGAAGCCGGTTCTGTCTCCTGCATACCAGCCGCTAACCATATCCGCAGTGAGCGTGGTATGCTCACGGTTAAACATCAAGGTGGGGCTGGGGTTCCGATCCACGGCGGCGATCAGCTGCTCCTTGGACACATAAACGCCCTTATTCGCACCTGCCCACAGGTAAACATCCACCACCGTGTCTGTGTACTCTGTGGAAATAGCCAGAACCACTTCCAGATCATCATCTGTAGGAGCATCTGCAGTGTGGAGCTGCACATCATAGAGCTTGCTGGTGAAGAAGTGGGTCATGAAGGACTTCCGCACTGCAGCCTTTCCCTCTTCATCCACCATCATGTTGGATGCATCAATGTCTGTACGATCCCCTGTTACCTCCCAGTCAATGGTGAAGGGAATGGGCTGATCGTAGGTGGGCTGCTCTGCTGTGAGAACGCTCCAGCTGAGCTCCTCCCCATTCGCTTTTTGATCGGGGATCAAGCCGATAATGGTCACTCTGCAGTGAGTGTCGAAGAAGAGTGCGGAACAATCCTTCGATTCAGCTGTCTCAGAAGTGCTCACAATATGGGGTGCGCCCTCAAGACGGAAGGTACCGATCTTGTCAGTCTCTCCTTCTGCAGCTACATTGTCCATGTAGATACTGAAATTAGGTCCTGCCACGGTACCGCCGGACAGCTCTAAGAAGCTCTGTCCCAGATAAATACCACGCAACCCTTCACTCTGGACCCAGCCATTGGACATATAGCACTTGCCGTTTTCGCCGGTCAGGTAGAGACCGCTGTCCGCTGTACCTATCACAGTACCGCCGCTGAGCCAAATATCACCTGCTGCAGTATTGGCAATGCCGTAGTGAGAGCCGGTAATCTTGCCGCCGGAAACATACAGCTGACCATCATTGGGACGGATGCACCAATTCGGTGTGCTTCCGTCGCCCAGGTTGTTGATGCCGCTGCCGCCGTTGCCTGTGATCTCGCCGCCGGTGACCTTGGTAAGACCTTGATTTCCGATACCGGCTCCACCACCGGTAATGGTACCGCCCTCAACGAAGACGGAGCCATCGGGATTCACATAGATACCGGATCCTGTACCCTTGATCTGTGCATCGGCACCTTCAGCATCCTTAATGATCACAAGTCCCTTAACGGCGTTGATGCCGTTCTCGGAGGTCTGATCTCCATAGGTGCCAATGAGTGCAGGACCGCTAATGAGCACAGCCGGGTTGGCTGTATCCAGCTCGTCAAGCTTACCGCTGTGATTGACATTGCCCAGAATGCTGTCGTTATAGATACCATATCTCACACCGTAAACAGTGCCGCCGCTGATCTCTACCTTGGCATTACCGGTGTTGCCCACACCGTTGGATTCATTCCCGGTACCGGTAACGGTGCCGCCTGTAATGAACACATTGCCACCCAACTCGTTGTAGATACCATTCTGGCCGCCGGTTGCAGAGCCTCCATTAAATTTGATCGTAGCGTAGTCCGTATTACCAATGCCGGTAACGGTACCGGTAACGGTGCCCCGATAGACCTCAGCATAGCCGGAGCCTTCGTTATAGATACCGCTTCTGTTGCCCTTGACGGTAATGGGATACCCGGAAACATCTGTCTTATCCTCTGCTTGATTCAGACCGACTACCAGTGTGCCGTTGTTGGTGATACCTGTTGCTTCCGCAGCCATAGCGGAGATCGTACCGCCGTAAACTTCAGCACGACCGGTATTGTAAACAGCTCTGCCATATTCTCCTGTAGCAGAAATGGTACCCTTGTAGATGTAGACATTGGCTGTATTAGAAATGCCGTAGTCAACAGCAGTGATCACTGCATTGTCTCTTACCTCTAATCGCTTGCCGTTATAGATACCGTAGCTGTGGTCTGCAACGGTGGCATTCTCGCCGTGGTCTCCACCGGTAACAGTGCCACCGGTGATCACAGCCGTGCCGTTGCGATTGTAGATGCCGTAGACGGAGGCATCATCTGCCAGCTTTTCTTCTTCCGTCAGGCTTGTATTGGCGTTATTCGCCGGATCACCGCCGGTAACGGTGCCGGTGGTAATGGTGCCGCCGCTGACAGTGAGCGCACCCTCTGCGATGTACACAGCGTAGCCGTTGCTGGATTTTCCGTTGACATTGCCGCAGGAGACCTGAGCACTGCCGGAAATCTCCACATTGCCGGTGCTGCCGCTGCAGATACCGTAGGTATTGTTCTTCTGACCGCTGATGCTGCCGGAGCTGACGACACCGCCGAAAACAGAAACCAAGCCTGTACCCAGGTTCTGGATGCCGTAGGTGTTGCTGTCCGACTCTGTGTCGTCCGTCAGATCATAGCCGGTCACAGTGCCGCCGGTAACGGTGACGGTGCCTGTGCAGTTTACATCACACTGGATGCCCGCATCCTTACCGATGACATAGCCGCCATGGATGGTCACATTGCCCTTGTGGATGTCCTCCGTGAAAGGCACCTCTCGGTCGTTGCTCTGAATGGCAATGAAGCCGGGAGACTCCACCCTGCCACCATAGACAGTGGTATGACCGCCAAAGTTGATGATCGTAGCTACATCCGTGGCATTGGAGCGCAGGGTACCGCCATAGAGGTTGAAGCCGCCATTGTTCATGATCGCAGCACCCTCTTCACTGACGATGGTGCCGTCACCTTCACAATTGCAGACATTCAGTACCGCATTCTCTATGACCTCAAAATGATTCTGCCCCTTGAAGGTCAGGGTCTTACCATTTAAGCAGAGATCGACCCTTGCAAAGGGCTCGATCACAATAGGGGCATCCGGAGTGATATCACCCAGGAGCACATAGCTCCCGATCTTGAGAGTGTAGTATGCAAGGAAACCGTTCTCATCCATCACAGCTTCCAGATACTGGGTATAATTGGACTGTGTCAGACCAATGCTGAAGTCGATCCACTCTGCACCACTGGGCACATTTCCAGTGGGCGTATCCACTGCCATGTAATGGCTGTGAAGAGCCTTGAATGTTGCAGTAATGGTTACATCTGCAGCGGGCATGGTGAAGGTGTAGGTTCCATCCCCTGTCTTGTCGGGAATAATGGTCTTAGTCGTACCCTGAGCATCTACATAGGTAGCTGTCATGCTGTCCACAGCATAGCCATCGGTGGGGGTTGCAGTAAGAGTAACCTTGGTTCCCGAAGTGACCGTAGTAGCATCTGCAGTCACTGTTCCGTTTACGATGGATGGATCAATCGTCACATTGTAGACAGGAATATAAACATATACTTCATTCAGATTATTAGAAACCGCAGGAGTTGTGTTTTCGTTTAACTCCCCTATCTTGTAGTTCGCATTCGCCGAAGAGAAAGGAAGTGGATCGTTCCTGTGAGCAGGCCAGCCGGTTGTAACCTGGACAGGCTTTCCAAATTCGGGAGTGACTGCGGTCATTACGGTGTATGTCTCATTTTCGGGAACCTGCAAAGCTGCTTCTCCGGAAAGGGTTATGGTCTTCCCTTTTTCCAAATAAATGTCTGCCATTGTTCCTGTAGCTGTCAGATTGCCGGACAGTTCAAGAGTACCTCTCTGCATAATACCGTACACTTCAAGAGGATTACCTGTGCAGGAAGCGCTAACGTTCATTGTACCGCCAACATTAGCAGTTCCATTGTAAACATCGATACCGATTGCCTTTTTGGTTCCTTTTGTGGTAATGGTGCAGTTCTGAATATCCGCTTTGCCCTGAACTACAATGCCGATGGCAGAGCACTCTTGGGTTTCCGAAACATCTTCATTAACTACATCAATAATACAGCCATCAATTGTAGCAACACTCGCATCGCTTACAACACAAATGCCATTACCGTTTGTTCTGGAATAAATGTTAAATCTTGAATTCGTAATTGTTGCTGTCGAATTGTTCACAACTATACCGTTTGCAGGCAGATCCTCCGGGCTGCGAGCATCGATGTCGCAGTTATCAACAGTCAATGTGCTAAAAAGAACATCTATACTTGTTGTTCCACGTCCTTCACTTGTAATGCTACAGCCCACAAGCTTGATCGTGCTGTTTTCACCGGCTACAGCCTTTCCTACACCGGATATGGTACAGCCGTAACACTCCAATTTGGGATTTATGGGCCGTTGGTCGTAGCCGTTGGCATAAGAACCGTTAGCATTGAGCACACTGACACCCTGCTCCTGACCAAACACACCCCCGGTTTCCAGAGATGCCTTGCAATCGCAGATTCGAAGCATAGTGCCGTTCTTTCCAAACATCATTTGCCCTGAGCCACTGAAGTTCAGCTTCTTACCGTTAAGACACAAATCTACATTGCCATTAATGATAATGCTAAGATTCTTGTCCAGTGTAATATCTCCCTGAAGAACATAAGCACCTGTAGCAAGCTGAATTCCATTGGACACATCATTATCTGCATCCAAAGCCATCAGATCTGCAAGGGAATATATTTCCTCGCTAAAGCGGACATTCTTATGATCGATCTTCTCTCCCGCTTCATTTATCTCAGGATCCACATGGCAATCCTTGCTCATGGTGTGATTGTGATATGCCACGAAGAAAAGTTCTTTTTTGCCGGTGTCTGATGCTGTCCGTTCATCTACAGGGAATGGATTTAGCAATCTTCCTTCATGGTGGTCATAGAAGGGATAGCTTGTAAGATCGCCCTTGTGTTCAGACCAACCGACAGTGATCTGCACGGGGGTATCCTCGGTGACACGACCATTAATACCGGACATATAAATAGAATAGCTGGGATTCTCACCGGTCAACTCGCCGATCAGGGTGATCTTAGCACCATTGCCACCCTCCAGCTTGATCTGCGCTTCCCCGCCGCTAAGGACAGGAGCACCCTTCAAATTAAATGTACCGTTGCTTACATATATACCGGCATGTTTATCACCTGCAAAGGTACCACCGGTAACAGTGAGAGTACCGTTAACCAGGGAAGCGGCAGAGTTGTCCGTACTATGAATATTACAACCACTGATCACGACCTCGCCGCTGTAGATCTCAATACCACGACCTGTTGACAGAATGGAGCCGCCGGTCATAGTGAGTTTAGCAGGATAATCATATCCATTAGTTCCTACCCTGATTCCAACAAACGCACTTTCTGTAGTGTGTGCGATAGAGCCACCGCTAACTGTTGCTTCACCATTCTTCAGGAGAATTCCATGAGAGCCTGCCTGAATGGTGCCATTTGTGACAGTTAGACTTCCGGAATCATTTTCTATACCGGTTGTAGTCCCGGTAATTGTGCCACCATGAACATTGGTCGTAGCCTTATTATAGATGGCTACTGTGCCGCTTACAGAACCGTCATGAACATTGGTCGTGCCGCTTTCCACATAAATACCATAGGTAGAACCGGTAACAGTGCCGCCTGTGACATTGACCGTACCGCTTGTTGTGAAAATACCGTGGCTCGCACCGTAAATATCAGCGGAGCCACTGACTGTGACCGTGCCGCCGGCATTATGGATGCCGTAATCTGCCTTGTCCGCTGCTGCCATCTGGGCAGAGGGTGCTTTGTCCGCCGGTCCAAAGTAGACATAGTCGTATTCATAGCTGCCTGAAAGAGTGGAGGCAGTTCCCTGAACGACCGGGTCTAAACGGATCTTATGGAGGGTATTGCCAACAAGGGATCCGCCCCAACCGACTGAGTCTCCTTGTTTAAACAGCGTGTACACAACAGTTTGATAGGCATCTGTGTTATGGCTCACAGCACCGTTACGCCCCCAACCGCCGGTATAGCCGTTTCTGGGACCAACGGAGTCAAACATATTATCCACAATGAAGAAGGACTCTACATTTATCCAGCCTTCTTGATCCAAAGCGGTCTTCAAACGGGTCTCAAGGATATCTCCCTCGCGGATAAGATAATTGAAGTCCATGCTCCTTGCATCTGCAATCATATATACATGGGGATCCGCATCGGTAATCGTTCCGAAGAGGGTTCCGGTAGCTGTGTTCATATCCACAGTACAATAAGCCACACCCCACTGAGCCAGCTCTGCAGCAGGAGTGCCGGGAAGGAAGGGAATGAAAATTGCTTCTCCGTCAGTATAGGTCACTGCGGTTCTGCCTTGACCGATATAGCAGTCCTTCACATCAAGGCTGCCCTGATTGCGGATACCGTAGATGCCGCCGTCGATGTTGCCTCCTGTAACGGTGGCAATGGCAGAGCTTCTGTTGTCGATGCCACAATCCGCACCGGAAATATTGGCACCGCTTGCATTCAGGGTACCCTCATTATAGATACCCGCAGAATACTGTCCGTCGGCACTGATCCTGCCACCGTAGATATTGGCAGTGCCGGTGGGGTTATTGTATATGCCGTAACCGCTGGCCTTAATGGTGCCGCCGTAAACATGGAGTGTGCCGCTGTTGGAAATCGCTGCATAGCCACCCTCAAGGGTGCCGGAATGGTTGCCGCTGCAGTCACAAATGCTCAGCTCTCCATCCTGCCAAACCTGAATTTGATCCAACTTCAGGGTATTGCCGTTCAAGCAAAGATTTACAGGGCCTGCCACAACTACAGGCTTAGTCAGGCTGCTCAGGTCTAAAGAAGCATTCAGAACATAGGAGCCTGCGTTCAGGATATAACCTGCGGTACCCTCAACCAGAACATCCTGAGTCAGCCTCGTTGAGAAGTCTACATCGGCTCCTGTCCCGGACAGAGGGTGGTTATGAGGGGGCAGTGCGAAGACAGCCTTGACAGTCACATCCGCAGCAGGCATAGCAAAGGTGTAGGTTCCGTCCCCATTGTCCGTATATGCCACAGTTTTGCCGGGATTCTCGGTCTCATAAATATTTAGGGAAGTAAGTACATGTTCGGCTGTTTCCCCTTGGGCGGTAATGGTAATGGAAGTGCCCTTTGTTCCGTAATCCTTAGACAAAGTCAAAGTGCAATGCTCAGCCTGTGTGGCTACCAAGGGCATGGTAAAGTAGATCTCATCAGCACCATTCTTTGTGAGAACCTTGACTGCGTAGCCTTGGGTGCTGACAAAAACATCCTTAGAACAGTCCGCAGGATCCCAGTCGGTGGTGATCTGCACATCCTTGTCCTTGGTGGGAAGGATATTGGTATCCAGCTTAACACTGATGGTATTATCAACAACGCCATTTTCATCAACGCCGTAGGGCGCCAGTGTTCCGGGGATGGTGATCGTGGTGGTGTTAAACAGCTCCACATCACCATTTGGGCTGCACATATAGGGTGTGCCGGAGATACTTAGGAGAGAAGGATTATATTTGGCAAAAATACCTGAGCCGGAATCTGACCAGATTTTCGGAGATCCGGTGATGGTAATAGATCCTCTACCATACATAGCATAAGCACCGCTTCCTCCGGTTCCATGAATCTCAGGAGAGCCTTCTATAAAAAGTGTAGAGTCGGGCGCCACATTAATAGCCACATAGCCATGACTAACGAGCTTTCCACCTGCAATGACCGTTTTAGTCTTCTCACCCATGTCGTTATATGCATATGAATTATTCCGGCTCTGGAGTAAACCACCATATATACGGACAGTAGAATTCATGTTCTCAACACTAATGGGGTTACTACCATTTGGTTCCGCTATCATCGCTCCGCTGCCTCTGCAATCGCAGATGTTCAAACTCCCGTTTTTGGCAACTTTGAAGATCTGTGACACTTGAGTATTGATAAATCTTATGGTATGTCCATTCAGACAAAGATTCACCGTTCCGGATACAGTTACAGAAGTAGCGGTGGAAATATCCTGAGTCAGAACATAGTCACCCGTTCCGAGAGATGTGCCGAGACTGCTGAGCTTCGTGTTGAATTGAATCTCAGTTTCCCCATTGCTGTTGGGGGTATCACCGGGATCTGCAGACATATAGTGGGTGTGAGTTCCCATCCAGATCTCACCCTTGAAATAGTACACATCATAGCCATCAGCAGAAGCAAAGGGGATCGGATCTATTGCGGAATGATAGTCGCTCCAGCCCTCTGTGATCTTAATAGAAGTACCACTCGAAAGCTTAGGATACAATTCAATCACATATGACTCATTCTCAGGTGCGATCAGCTTTCCACCAATTTTGATGGTAGCATCAGCCATGAAAATATCTGCAGAGCCCTGACCTCCATTAATGGTAGGAGAGCCGGATAGTGTAATGGAACCACCATCAGCGAGCTCTAAAGCATACCCTGATGTGGAAACAATCTTACTCCCGGTTCCCTTACAATCAACAATCGTCAAGTTATGACCGCCATAAATCATAAAAGGGGGGTGAGAAACTGTTAAGGTAGATCCATGAAGACAAAGAACAGCATCAGAGCTCATCATGTTAAATGTTACTTTATGTGTCACACCTCCGTCAGGCACAATCCAATTGCCGGTTAAAGATGTTTCCGTTCCCGTGAGGATACTGCCACCGGGGCAGGCCACGGTAGCACCCTTCTTGGGAGGCTCTTCTGATATAGCAGAGTCCACCTGTGGTTGAACAGACTGTCCCTCTTGAGGTTGGGAAGGTGTTTGGACTTCCGATGTTTGGGCTTCCGGAGTCCGTTCGGGCTCCGAAAGCTCGGGTGTTGTCACCGGCTCATAATTATGCTCCGTGTGAATGCCGCCGTTGATCACAGGGCCTGTGGCAAAGACCTGAGCAGGCAGCAAGGACAGAAGCATCGCAAGAGTCAGTGCAATTGCTAAGATTCGTTTTTTCATGCTCTCTCATCCTTTCAGAAAATTGCTAAAAATACCATATTTTATTCTATAATCCAAGCAACAAAAAGTCAACACAATCACGTTTGTTATACATTAATTTCAATTAGAATTACAAAACAATAATCAGATAATTCAATAAATTTCAAAGAAATACCGATTGTTCTCAAATAAATAAATCACCGTCCAAATACGGTGGACAATGTAAAAATCCTGAATGTGTGCAGCCTTAAAAAAAGTGATAAAAAACCACCTCTTTACCGAAACAAGTTTATCGAACAGTCCAAAGGCGTGGTAGGGGCTAAGGCTCCCTCTGATGGGGGAGCTGTCGCGAAGCGACTGAGGGAGAGAAAAGCTTGCAGTTTTGCTGAATTCTGAAGGAATACACAAGTTTTCGGTGCGATTTTCTCTCCCTCCGCCCTTCGGGCACCTCCCTCGTCAGAGGGATGTATTGGGCGGTGCAAATTTGATAAACAGTGCGGCAAATCGGAATTTAGGCTATCACCTTTCGTAAGCTTACTACCCAATACGGTATTGATCGCAAGCAAAAGACTGTACCGTGCGTAGGGGCG